>JANNBI010000143.1:0-5532 GCA_031385345.1 Paracoccaceae bacterium
CAGCGGCAAAGCCGCCTGTGGCCAAAGTGGCCTTGCCCGACCCCGAACAGTCCACACCGTCTGCTGCTGCCAAACCCACCCGGCGCAGCCCGGCCAAGAAAAAGACCGAAACGCCATGACCAAGACCGACGACATCGACGATTCCGCCGCCCCCTTGCTGGAGCATCTGCGCGAGTTGCGCACCCGGATCATGTATTCGCTGGGCACGTTTCTGGTGTGCTTTTTCATCGCCTATGCCGTCTGGCAGCCGATTTTCAGCATCCTGTCGCATCCGATGTGTCAGGTCATGACCGATCGGGGCGAACAATGCCAGCTGGTGTTGATCAAGATGCAGGAGGGCTTTTTCGTGGCCCTGCGCATCGGGATGTGGGGCGGCTTTGCGCTGGCCTTTCCAGTGATCGCTTATCACATGTGGCGCTTTGTGGCGCCGGGGCTGTACCGGTCGGAAAAATCGGCCTTTCTGCCGTTTTTGCTCGCCTCTCCGATGATGTTCGCGCTTGGGGGGGCGGTGGCCTATTTCGTGATCCTGCCTTGGGCGTTCCAGTTCTTTCTGGGCTTTCAGGACAGCTTCAAAACCGCGGTCGAAGCGGGGTCCAGCGACGGTCTGGCGCAGGCGGCGGGGGGCGTGGTGTTCCAAGGGTCAATGGAGGCATATCTGTCGCTGACGATGACGTTCGTAATGGCCTTTGGTCTGTGTTTTCAGCTGCCGGTGTTGCTTACGCTGATGGGGCGGGCCGGGTTGATTTCGGCGCGCGGTCTGCGCGGCACGCGGAAATATGCCATCGTGGCGATCCTTGCGGTGTCGGCCATGGTGACGCCGCCCGATGTGATGAGCCAACTGATCATGTTTGCCACGGTCTATCCGCTGTACGAAATCTCGATCTTTCTGATCGCGCGGTTTGAAAAGAAGCGGGAGACGGAATTGCGCGCCGAGGGGCTGTGGGTGGATGAGGACGACGCAGTATGACTGAGGCCGGTCTTGGCGCGGATCTGACCCGTATCGCCCAAGCGCTGGAGCGGTTGGCCCCGGCGCCGATGCCTGCCCCCGATTTCGGGGCCGAGGCTTTTGTCTGGCACACGAGCCCTGACCGGCTGGAGCCGGTGGCAAAGGTGGCGCGGGTCGATCTGGCGCTGCTGATCGGGATCAACCGCGCGCGAGACACGCTTGTGGAAAACACCCGGCATTTCGCGCGCGGGTTGCCGGCCAATAATGCCCTGTTGTGGGGCGCGCGGGGCATGGGGAAATCCAGCCTTGTCAAAGCCGTCCATGCGGCCGTTCGCGCCGAGGGCCATGATCTGAAAATCGTGGAATTGTCGCGCGAAGATCTGCCGTCGGTGCATCGTTTGCTGGGGCATCTACGCGCGGCGCCGCATCAATTCATCCTGTTTTGCGACGATCTGTCGTTTTCGCATGACGACCAGCATTATAAATCGCTGAAGGCGGTGCTGGACGGCGGGATCGAAGGGCGGCCAGAGAATGTGCTGTTCTACGCCACCTCGAACCGCCGGCATCTGATGCCACGCGACATGATCGAGAACGAGGCGCAGGCCGCGATCCATTCCACCGAGGCGGTGGAAGAAAAGGTGTCGCTGTCAGATCGGTTCGGGTTGTGGCTGGGCTTTCACCCCTGCGATCAGGACGAATACCTTGCGATGATCGGTGGCTACTGTGCGGCGCATGGGCTTGTAATTGCCCCAGACCGGTTGCGGGCCGAGGCGATCGAATGGCAGGCGACGCGAGGCGCGCGGTCGGGGCGGGTGGCCTGGCAGTTCTTTTGTGATCTGGCGGCCCGTGAAGGGGTGACGCTGTAAGATGCGCCGCACCCCCTTGCATCCGGCCTTTTGAACCCCGACACTGGGCAGCATGATCGTTGAAATTCTGATTGTCGCCGCGTTGATCGCATTGAATGGGCTTTTGGCCCTGTCTGAACTGGCCATAGTCTCGGCCCGGCCTGCGCGGTTGAAACCGATGGAGGGCAAGAATCGCGGTGCGACGCAGGCCTTGCGGCTGGCGGAAAATCCGGGGCGGTTCCTGTCCACCGTGCAAATCGGCATCACGCTGGTCGGCATCCTGTCGGGGGCGATTTCGGGGGCGACGCTGGGTCTGCGGCTGGCGGGGTTTCTGGTTGAACAGGGCGTTGATCCTGATTGGGCATCGACGCTGGGCACCGGCGGCGTGGTGGTGGTGCTGACTTATTTCAGCCTGATCATCGGGGAATTGGTGCCAAAACAGCTCGCGCTGCGCGACCCCGAAGGCTTTGCCATTCGGATGGCCCCGGCGATGTCGGTGCTGTCCAAGGTGGCGGCTCCGCTGGTCTGGCTGTTGGAAAGGTCGGGGTTTCTGGTGCTGATGCTGCTGGGTCAGAAGGCCGATCAGACCAGCAAAGTGACCGAAGAAGAGGTGCATCTGATCCTGACCGAAGCCCATGAAGGCGGCGTGCTGGAAGAGGGCGAGCGCAGCATGATGGCAGGCGTCATGCGGCTGGGCGACCGGTCGGCGCGCGCGCTGATGACGCCGCGTCAGGATGTGGACATGCTGGATCTGGAGGCGACCTCGGCCGAAACCGTTGCCGCGATCCGCCGCATCGGGCGGCCAAGGATGCCGGTGCGCGCGCGTGCGACGGGCGAAGTATTGGGCATTGTGACCCTGACCGATGCGTTCAACGCGCTGTCGCGGCGCGAACCTTTGGACGTAAAGGCGCTACTGCGCGAGGTACCGGTGGTGTCAGACCAGGCCGACGCGCTGGATGTGATCGAGGTGCTGCAACGATCAACCGACAATCTGGCGCTGGTTTACGATGAATATGGGCATTTTGAGGGGATCGTGACCACGTCCGACGTGTTGTCGGCGATCACCGGGTCCGAGATGGCGATTGACGGCGACGAACCAGCGGTGGTGGCGCGCGCCGATGGTAGCCTGCTGGTGTCGGGCTGGATGCCGGTGGACGAGTTCTGTGACCGCATGGGATTGTCGCGCGGTCTGGCCGGCGAATATGACACGGTGGCGGGGCTGGTGTTGCACCAGATGCGGCGGATGCCGCAACTGGGCGAAGAGTTTCTGGCCGAAGGCTATCGGTTCGAGGTGATCGACATGGACGGGCTGCGCATCGACAAGGTGCTGGTCACGCGCATCCCGGTCGAGGACTGAGGCCGGGCTGTTGTCCGGCACCCAGCCCTATTGCAAATACTTCATCGGATCGGTGGACTCGGCGCCAAGGCGCACTTCGAAATGCAGGAAGGCGGGATCGCCGGCCTTGATCTTGGCGATGGTCTGGCCGCGCGATACGGTGTCGCCCTTCTTGACGCTGACCCCATCAACGCCCGCATAGACCGTCAGTACGCCGCCGTCATGTCGCAGCACGATGATCGGTGTGCCCGAGGTGTCGGTGGTGATGGCGGCGACAGTGCCAGCCGCAGCGGCCTTGACCGAGGTTCCGGCGGGGGCGGCAATGTCGATGCCGTCGTTGGAGCCTTTGGAATAGGGGCGGATGATCTTGCCATCGGCTGGCATGGCATAGGTGGCGGCAGAAGCCTCGGTCCGGGTGTCCTCCAGATCTGGGGAAGCGGGTTCGGCGGCTTCGGCGGCGGCATCAGCCTGCGCGGCGGGCAGGGTTTCCTCGTCTGGCAAGGGGGCCGAGGCCGAGGGCGGTTCGGGGGTCGGGCTGCCGGTGCCGGGGGCGACGACGGTTTCGACGGTTTCCACCACCTCCGGCTCGGTTGCGGGGGATGATCCGGTGGGGATGATCAGATATTGCCCTTCGCGCACCGCAAGATCGGGGCCAAGGCCGTTCCAGTCGGCCAGCGTTTTGGCCGAGACATTGTAGGTGCGCGCGATGGTAAAGGCCGTCTCGCCGCGTTTGACCTGATGGCGCAGGGGTTCGTCGCCGGTGGGGGCGGCGCCGATGGACTGACCGATCACGGCGGCAGAGCCATCGACGCGGTCAAGCGCCGAAGCGGCAATCGTGGTGACATCCACGCCGGGATTGGTGGCGGGCAGGCTGGCCACGTTGGACGGCAGGGCCAGAACCTCGCCCCCGCGCAGGGCGTCGGTGGGTGACAGGGCGTTGAAGGAGGCCAGATCGCCCGCCGACATGCCGACACGCTGGGCAACGCTGGCGACGGTATCGCCATCGCGGGCCACGGCGACCTGATAGGTCGGATAGGCTATCACGCCGCGCGCATCGGGCGATGGGCGGCTGTCAGAGACTGAGGAGGCCGCGGATGTGGTGTCAAACCCGTCAGAGCGCAGATCCCAGTCCATCCCGGAATTGTCACAGGCCGAGGTCAACAACAGGGCCATCAGCCCAAGCGCCCCGAAATAGCTGTGCGACGTCGCCTGCATATTGCCCCTTCCTTCCGCCCGGTTGACCCGGAGCCTTATTGACGCGTTCTAAATCTATTCGCCGCCCAATCCTTCGACCAATGGCACAAATCGCACCGGGCGCAACTCTTCATAGTCAAAACCGGCCTCGCTGCGCGTGACTTTGATCAATGTTTGCACAGTATCCGATTGTCCGACCGGAACCACCATAATACCGCCGATCTTTAACTGCGCCAAGAGCGGCCCGGGCGGGTCTTCGGCGGCGGCGGTCACGATGATGCGATCAAAGGGGGCCTGATCGGGCAATCCATAGGATCCGTCCGCGACCATGGCGGTGATATTGACCAGTCCCAGATCGCGAAACAGATCCGCCGCCTCGCGCACCAGGCGTTTGAAGCGGTCCACGGTGTAAACGCGGCGGGCCAGCTGCGACAGGATCGCGGCCTGATAGCCCGAGCCGGTGCCAACCTCTAGCACGGTGTCGCGGGGCTGCACGTTCAGGGCCTGGGTCATCAGGCCCACGACCGAGGGTTGCGAAATGGTCTGACCGCAGGCGATCGGCAGGGGCATATCTTCATAGCTTCGTTCGGCAAACAGCCCTTTGACAAACAGGCCCCGGTCCACCAGCTCCATCGCCGTCAGGACGCGTGCGTCAGTTACGCCCCGAGAGCGCAGTGCAAAAAGAAAGCGCATCTTGCGTTCCGCCACCGAGGTCGCACTGTCGGGCGACAGGTCGTCGGTCATGCCAGCAGCGCCTGCAATTCGGCCAGCCGGTCATGCGCCGTCAAATCGCAGCGCAGCGGCGTGACCGAGGTATAGCCTTCGACATTCGCCGTGACATCGGTGCCGGGCAGGGTGGGTTTGCCCTGCTCGCCGCCCTTGATCCACAAAAACTGCCGCCCGGTGGGCGAGATATGCGGTTCCAGCGAAAAGGCGGTGTAGCGGCGAAAGCCTTGGGCGGCGACGCGGGTGCCTTTGACGGCGGCGGCGGGCAGGGGCGGGAAATTGACGTTGTAAAACAGCCGGTAATCGGCCTGATCCCAGATCGCCTTGTCCAGCAGGTTCCGGATCAGGGCCGCGCCATGGGTGGCGGCGGCGTCAAAGGGATCGGGCAGAAGCGTGTTCTGCGGGCCAAAAAACTGCGACAGGGCAATGGATTTGATGCCATGCAGCGCGCCTTCGATGGCGGCCCCGATGGTGCCGGAATACAG
>JANNBI010000145.1:0-3580 GCA_031385345.1 Paracoccaceae bacterium
CCCAAACCGGCGCGCGATCTGGTACAATCCGTGGGCCCCTGGGGCGCGGTCAGGAGATAGGCGATGATTGCATTGATCCGCGCGGGCATCTTGGGCTTTTTCGTCCTGAGTGCGGTCTATCTGATGGTCCAGATCTATTCGCGTTCCGTCCGTCGCGAGCGGCTGGAAAAGGACTGGGACAGCGATCCCGCCCGAGAGGGTCTGACAATGGCCGAACGGGATGCCTATATTCAGGCGGGCATGGCGCAATATCAGACCGGATTGCGGCGCAAGCTGATCCTTCTGGTCTATATCGTGCCGATGGTGACCTTCGGGGTCATCGTGTATCTGGTGAACGCGCAATAAAGGGGCCGGTCAATGGGCGGAAATGTTTTCAAATGGATCAAGCGGGCGTTCTGGACGCTGCTGGTCGTCTTTGTGCTGGGCTTCTTGCACTACACCCTGCCCCAGCATGACATCGTGCGGGTGACGGGCACCTACAACCGCCTGACCACCGTCGGCACCGAAAACGCCTGGGCCTATTCCGTGCCCGACAGCGGCACCGCCGAAGGCACCGCAACCCGCGACATCCGGTTCATCGAAACGGCCTATCCCGATGGATCGGTCATGGTTTACCGCAACGAGGATACCGGCTGGATCTGGCCGCCCTATTTCAAATACGACAGTTCCAACCTGCAAGCCGAGGCGGGCAATCTGAAATCCACCCCCGAAGCGCCGAAATGGGTGGTGGTGACGCATTACGGCTGGCGACTGCCGGTGCTGTCGATCTATCCCAACGCGGTGTCCGTGCGCGAGGCAACCTCGGTCGATGAACGCATCATCCCTTGGGTCAGCCTTGTGCTGGTGCTGGTCTTTGGCTTTCTGGTCTTTATGGCGCGGCGGATGTGGCTGCAATTCCTGGAGCGCATGGTCGATCCTGCCATGGCCGAAGTGGGCGAGGCGCAGGACCGCGCCAAGGGATTCTTTGGGCGGCTGTTCGGGCGTAAGTGAAGGAAAGGGGCGCTGCCCCTCGCCCGAATTTTCAAGGGAAAATTCAGGCTCACCCCGGGATATTTTTGAACAGATGAACGGGGCGCGGGGGAAATCCTGCGCCCCGATCCTTAGCTGCGCCCCGAGCCTTAGTTGCGCCCCGATCCTTGACTGCCCAGAGTGCCTTAACTGCGCAGGGTGCCGCCGGTGGCCTTGGTCACCTTGTCGATAATCTTGGCCGACACCGCCTCGATCTCGGCTTCGGTCAGGGTCTTGTCAGTGGGTTGAAGGCGGACCGTCAGCGCGATGCTTTTCTTGCCCGCCCCCATCTGCGCCTCGGCCTTGTCGCCGGTGAACTGGTCAAAGACCCGCACCGTGTCGATCAGCGCCTTGTCGGCCCCCAAGGCGGCGTTGACGGCGGTCAGTGCCTCGACCCCGGTGGCGACGACAAAGGCGAAATCACGTTCCACCGCTTGCAGATCGCTGAGGGTCAGGGCGGGACGGGTCGGGGTTTTCACCTTGGGCTGCGGCACATTGGCAAGCAGGATGGTGAAGGCAACGGCGGGGCCTTTGACATCCAAAGCGGCCAGAACGCGGGGGTGAACCTCGCCAAAGGTGGCGATCAGGGTGGGGCCAAGGCCAAAGGTGGCGGCGCGTCCGGGATGCCACCAGCCCGCCACCTTGCGCCCGACCTGCATGCGCGCCGGGGCGCCCAATGTGGCCAGGATCGCCTCGGCATCGGCCTTGGCGTCGTACAGATCCACGGCGCGGCGCGCGCCATGCGGATCACGCGGCGCGGTATACCCGACCAGCAGACCGGTGGCTTGCAGATGCTGTTCGCCGGGTTCACCGCCCTGAAACACCGGGCCGATTTCGGCCAGCGCCAGATCCATGAACCCGCGCGCCTGATTGCGGGCCGCAGCGCGCAGCAGGCCGGGCAGCAGATCGGGGCGCAGATGCGACATTTCCGACGAGATCGGATTGTCCACCCGCACCGCATCCGTGCCACCGCCGAACAGTGCCGCCGAAGCCGCGTCGATGAAGCTGTAGGTCACGCATTCGTTGTAGCCCAGACCGGCAATCATCCGCCGCGCCGCCTTTTCGCGCGTCTGCATCGCGGTCAGGATCGGCTTTGGCACGCCCGGCACCGAGCGGGTCAGCGGCTTGCCCTGCAACTTGGTCAGGCTTGCGACGCGCGCCACCTCTTCGATCAGATCCGCATCGCCCAGCACATCGGGGCGCCAGGTCGGCGGCGTCACGTCATTGCCATCAAGGGTAAAGCCAAGCGCGGTCAGGGTGGCGCGTTGATCCGCCTCGGGGATATCCATGCCCACCAGCGACACCACGCGCGCCGGGTTAAGCCGGTAGCGGCGTGTCACATCCGGGGCCGCGCCGTCCTGCACCACATGGCTGGGCTGGCCGCCGCACAGATCCAGGATCATCTGCGTCGCCAGTTCCAGCCCCGGCAGGGTAAATGCCGGATCGACACCGCGTTCAAAGCGGTAGCGCGCATCGGTGTTGATTTTCAGCGCCCGGCCCGTCGTGGCGATGGTGATCGGATCCCAGAAGGCCGATTCCAGAAACACGTTGACCGTCGCCTCGGAACAGCCCGCCGCCGCCCCCCCCATGATCCCCGCCAGCGATTCCACACCCGCCGCATCGGTGATCACCATCTGACCCGCCGCCAGCGCATAGGTTTTGCCGTCCAGCCCGGCGAATTCTTCGCCACCATTGGCCAATTCAATGCGCAGCACGCCGCCGCTGACCTTGTCGGCGTCAAACACATGCAAAGGCCGGTTCAGCGCGAAGGTGAAAAAGTTGGTGATGTCCACCAGCGCCGAAATGGGCCGCAGACCGATCGCCTTTAGCCGCGCTTGCAGCCAGTCGGGCGAGGCGCCGTTGCGCAGCCCGCGAATGGTGCGTCCGGTGAAATGCGGACAGCCCTTTGCCTTCACCTCGGGGGCGATTTCCACGCGGATGGGGCTGTCGAACTGTCCTGGCACCGGGGCCACGACCAGCGGTTTCAAGGTACCGATCCCGCGCGCCGCCAGATCCCGCGCCACGCCGCGCACGCCAAGTGCGTCGGGGCGGTTGGGCGTGACCTTGATATGGATCATCGGATCGGCCAGCGCCGGACGGTTCACCGCCAGCCAATCGACAAACCGCTGCCCCACCTCTCCGAAGGGCAATTCGATGATGCCGTTGTGTTCGTCCGACAGTTCCAGCTCGCGCTCGGACGCCATCATGCCGTGGCTTTCCACGCCGCGGATCTTGCCCACGCCCAGCGTCACATCTATCCCCGGGACGTAATCGCCCGGCTTGCACAGCACCACCGTGATCCCCGCCCGCGCGTTGGGCGCACCGCAAACGATCTGCTTTTCGCCCTCATCTGTCAGCACGCGGCAGACCTGCAACTTGTCGGCATCGGGATGCTTTTCGGCGGCCAGCACCTTGGCGATCGTAAACGGCGCCAGTTTGGCAAGCGGGTTCACTACCTCTTCGACCTCTAGCCCCAGATCGGTCAGGGCGTAAAGGATGTCATCCAGCGCGGCCTTGGTTTCAAGGTGATCGCGCAGCCAGGAGAGGGTGAATTTCATGGGCCAGCCTTGCA
>JANNBI010000157.1:0-5639 GCA_031385345.1 Paracoccaceae bacterium
CGCAAGGCGTGGGCAAGGGGCGTGGTGCCACAACCTGACGTGTCCATTCTGTCCGCGCCTGCCTGGAGTTAGCGCGGAAACGCGCCTGCCCGGGGGCAGGCAGGCGCGGACAGATATGCTTGGGGCATATCTGCCAAACGGAAACACCCCACCCCCACCCCACGAGGGGGAGGGCAGGTGCCATTTGGCATGGGGCTATCGGGTCGCAGGGTTCAGCGGACCCGGTGTTTCAGCACCACCGGCAGCACCAGATCTTCCTCGTCGGTCAGATGCCGTGCCAGCATCCGGTCAAAGGCGGTCAGATCGGTCAAAAACCGCGCCGTGGCGCGGTGCGACGCCGCGTCGTCGGGCGCAGACAGCACCGCATTCGCCCCGGTGGCGAAACGGTCGATCAGCGCGTGCAGATCGTGGTGATCGGCGTCCAGCAGGTCAAAGCCGCGCGCGATGCGGGGTTCCAGCCGGGCCAGTTCGGGGAAATAGGCCTGATCCTCGATTTGGTGGTGGCCGATCAGATCGGACAGCAGCCCCGATCCGCGCCGCTGCAACGTTTTGGCGTGGTCGCGCGGGGCCATCTTGCGGTCCAGACGCAACTGCGCCTCGTCCCGCAGGACCGTCATCACATGGCGAAAGTTCAGGTGCCGGTCCAGCCAGAACGCCGCCAGCCCGTTGAAATCGCGGTGATCGGGCCAGCTGTCGCGCGGATACTCGGCCAACAGCAGGCGATATTCGGCAGGCAGGTCGGCACGGGTGCCAAGGGCATGGGCGGGGGGGCTTTGGGGTTTGGCCATGGCGCGGGTGTGCCATGGGCAGGGGGACAGGTTCAAGGGCCACCCCAGAGCCACCGTTCCAGGACGGCGCGCGGTTTGCCCCTTGCATTCGCGGCCAAGCTTGGGCCTTCTGACGTCGAAATTCCTGCCCCCTCCCAACCAAAGGTGCCTTATGCATTCGCCCGTCCCCGCCTTCACCCATTCGCTGACCGCCCTGTCCAATATCCTGACCAAGGCGCAGGACTTTGAAACCGCCAAAAAGCTGAAGCCCGAGGTCATCCCGAACCTGCGCCTGATCGCGGATATGCTGCCTTTGACCCGCCAGATCACCATCGTGACCGACCATGCCAAAGGGGCCTGCGCGCGGCTGTCGGGCACCGAAAACCCGGCCTATGCCGACACCGAAACCACGCTGGAGGAATTGCAGGCCCGCATCGCGAAAACCATCGCCTTCATCGCCACCATCCCGGACGCCGCCTTTGAAGGGGCCGAGGAGCGCACCATCTCGCTTAAGGCCGGTCCGCGCGACCTCAGCTTTCCCGCCCCGCGCTATTTCCATTCTTATGCCCTGCCGAATTTCTATTTCCACATGACCACGGCCTATAACATCCTGCGCTCCAACGGAGTCGAAGTCGGCAAGACCGACTTTCTGGGGGCATAGGGCCATGGCGCGCGCGCTGGTGGTGATCGACGCGCAGGGCGACATGGTCGCCTCACGCGATGCGGGCTATCCTTGGGCCAATCCCGGGGCCGAGGCGGCGATTGCAGCGCTGATCACGGGATTTCGCGCCAAGGGTCTGGCGGTGGTGCATGTCCACCACCACGAGACTCACGAAGGTGCCAGCATGGCCCCGGGGTCGCCGGGCGCGGCCCCATTGGACTGCGCGCAGCCTTTGGACGGCGAGGCGGTGTTCATCAAATACGGCTCCTCGGCGTTCATCGGCACGGGGTTGGAAGATCACCTGCGCGCGCAGGGCCTTGGCGATCTGGTGGTCGTGGGCGGCGAGGCGAATATGTGCGTCGAAAGCAGCACCCGGATGGCGGGCAACCTTGGCTTCAAGGTCACGGTGGCCGAGGATGCCTTGATCAACTTCCAACGCTCGCTTCGCGATGGCACGGTGATGCCCGCCGAAACCGTTCTGGCGATGACCCTTGCCAATCTGGGCGGATCATTTGCCACCATCGCCAGCACCGATGCGGTTCTGGCCGGATTGACCTAGGCCGTCGCGGCGCGCGGCCCCCGCAACGCGGCAAGGCTGGGCGTCATGGCCAGACTTAACACCAACGGCAGCGCCAGTGTCGCAAGGCCCAGACGCAAGCCATAAGCCTCGGTGACAAAGCCGATCATCACCGGGCCGATCAAAAAGCCCAGCAGCGCCATGAAAGTGATGACGGCCACGGCACTTTCGATCTTTTGCCCGGGGATTTGCGAGGCGCAGGACACCGCCAGCGGAAACCCGATGGACGCGCCCAAACCCAGAAACACCAGCGCCAGATAGGCGGTGGCGGCGTTCGGCGCGGCCACCAGCAGAACCAGAGCGGCCAACGCCGTCCCGCCGCAGATCTGTGCGGCCAGCCGTGCCCCCAGCCGCAAGCGCAGCGCATCGCCGCGCAACCGGCCCAGCGTCATGAACCCCGAAAACAGCGTCAGCCCCAGACCGGCCACCCCGGCCCCCAGCGCAAAGGTGTCGCGCAGGAACAACGGCCCCCAATCCATCATCGCGCCCTCGCACATCGCGATGCCCAGCACGAACAGCCCGATCCGAACCACTGGCCAAGCAGGCAACGCGCGGCTTCGCGGCGCGTGGGCGGCGGCGGGCGGCAGGGCCAGCCCCTCAAGGCCGGTTTTCAGCCCCCATAGCAGTGCCATCGCCACCGGCAGGATCGCCGCACTTAACCCCACAGCCGAGATATCGGGCGCAATCGCCAGCCCGGCCAGACCTGCGCCGATGACGCTGCCGGCCATTGTGCCAAGGCTCCAGAAGCCGTGGCATGACGACATGATCAGCCGGCCCGTGCCCCTTTCAATCTGATCGGCCACAAGGTTCTGCGCCAGTTCGACCAGCGCTATCAACACGCCGAACAGCGCCAATGCGGCGAACAGCCACGGCGCTGATGGGGCAAAGGGCGGCAGCGCCAGCACCAGCAGATAGGGCCCAAACAGCCACAACAGCGCCCGCACCGGACCCAGACCCGACACCACGCGACCGGCAAAGGACAGGGTCGCAAGGATGCCCAAAGGCAGCCCCAACAGCACCAGCGCCAGCACCGACGGCGACAGACCAAGCGCGTCCTTCACCTCGGGGATGCGGGGCAGCCAGGCCCCAAAGGCCAGCGCCTGAAGCGCAAAAATGCAGCGAATGCGCCAGATCATCGGGGGCGTTTTTCCTTAGGCTTTGACGCCCTGCTCCGGTTCGGTCTCGCAGATCATCCGCAGCCGAGGCGCGCCCGGCCATGGCGGCAACAACCAGCAGCAACAGCGCAAGCGCGAAATAGGTCAGGCGGAATCCAAGATGTTCCGCGACATAGCCGATCGGTGCCGGGGCCACAAGAATCCCCGCATAGCCCACCATCGTGACCGTGGAAATTGCCTGCGCCGAGGGCAGGTTGGGATGATTGCCCGCCGCTGAAAACAGGATCGGCACCATATTGGCCACGCCCAGCCCCGCAATGGCAAAACCCGTGATCGCCACCCAGTCCACCGGCGCCATCGAGGCCAGAAACAGCCCCGCCGCCCCCAAAGCCGCAGACACGCGCAGCGTCGTCACCGCCCCCAGACGGTTGCGCACCGTGTCGCCCAGAAACCGCATGATCGCCATCGCCCCGGCAAAAAACGCGAACGCCAGCCCCGAGGACAACAGACCCGAGTTCAGTTCCTTGCCCAGATAGATCGCCGCCCAGTCCAGCACCGCGCCTTCCGGCACCATGGAAAACAGCGCCATCGCCCCGATGATCCACAGCGCCAGATCGCGCGGCAGCAGATGGGCTTTCGCCCCGGTTTCGCGGGCAAGGGCCGCCAGGTGCGGCGGATCATCAATCAGCCGCGCGCGCCCCCACAGCACCAGCATCAGCGCCACGGTCGCAGCGCCAATGGCCTGCACCTCGGCCCCGAAATACGCGATGGCAAAGCTGCCGATGGTGCCGCCGAAAAAGCCGCCAAGGCTCCAGAATCCGTGGCTTGACGACATGATGGCCCGGCCCAGACGCCGTTCAACCTCCACTGCGTTGGCATTCATCGCGACATCCATGCAGCCCAAAAGCCCCCCCATCAGGGCCATGGCCAGCGCCAACGTCCAGACCGAAGGCGCAAGCACGATCAACGGCAGGGACGGCACCGCGGCAAGGGCAAAGCCACTGGCGACCCGACGAGAGCCATAGCGCGCGATGATGCGCCCGGCGAACAGCATGGACCCGACCGCACCAATGCCCAGCCCAAGAATCAACAGGCCCAGATCCGTCTCCGTGATCTCATGGCGCGGCAGCAGCAGCGGAATCTGCGGCGCCCAAGCCCCCATGACAAAGCCGTTCGCCCCAAAAAATGCCCCGATACCCCAACGGCCACGTTGGGCCTGAACCAAGTCCACCATCAAATTTATCCTCAAATCCCTAATTGGCCAAGCAGTAGCCCTTAAAAATTCACCTGACCAGATGGCCCATCCCCCCGTCCGCAAAAATTTCTACCGCAAGGTGATTGTCCGCAGGCCGGGCAGATCCGGGCGGGGACGGGCGGCGTGGATCGGGAGTGCGGGCGGGTCTGGGTGATCTGGGGGCAAGGGTTTGGGATTCGCGGTCAGGTCCGGGGGCGAATAGGCAAGAATGGGCGGGAGTCGCCGCAGATGGTCGCGCAGCCTCCATCGGGCGGGCGGGTGCGGAAATGCCGCTGGCCCCTGTCGCCGCGCCTGATGCCGCGCTCAGATCCGCGCGGCCAGCCTTGTGCCCTGATCAATCGCGCGTTTGGCGTCCAGTTCGGCGGCCACATCCGCCCCGCCGATGACATGCACCTGCCGGCCCGCCGCGATCAGCCGGTCCGCCAACGCGCGTTCGGGCAGTTGCCCGGCGCAGATCACCACGGCATCGACCGGCAACATTTCTTCAACCCCGGCGCGGGCGATGCGCAGACCGCCCGGCCCGGCCCCCAGATAGCTGACCCCGCCCCACATCTGCACGCCCTTGGCGGCCAGCGCGGCGCGGTGGATCCAGCCCGTCGTCTTGCCCAGCCCCCGCCCCGGCTTTTCGGCCTTGCGCTGCAACAACCAGACCTCGCGGGCGGGTGCATGCGGCGCGGGATCGGCCAGCCCCCCCGGCGTCAGCGCCGGATCCCCCACGCCCCATTCCGCCGCCCAGGTCGCGAAATCCAGGGTGGCGCTGGGACCGGATTGCACCAGAAATTCTGCCACGTCAAAACCGATCCCCCCGGCCCCGATCACCGCCACGCGCTTGCCGACCGTTGCACCGTTCAGCACCTGCGCATAGCTGAACACCGGCGTATCCGGGGCGATGTCCAGACCCGGATCGCGCGGGGTGACGCCAGTGGCCAGAATGACCTCGTCAAAGGCCGCAAGCGTGGCCTCATCGGCGGTGGTGTTCAGATGCAGGGTGATCTGGCTTGCCGCAACCTCGGCCTTGAACCATGCCAGCAGCCCCGCAAATTCCTCTTTGCCCGGTATCTTGGCGGCAAGGTTCAACTGCCCGCCCAACCGATCCGCGCGGTCAAACAGGGTGACGTGGTGGCCCCTGCGGTCCGCCTCCAAAGCCGCCGATAGACCGGCCGGACCGGCCCCCACCACCGCGACGCGGCGCGGCTGCGCGGTGCGGGTGGCGGGCAGGTCCAATTCATGACAGGCGCGCGGATTGACAAGGCACGAGGTCAGC
>JANNBI010000187.1:0-19535 GCA_031385345.1 Paracoccaceae bacterium
AAGCCCAAGATCGCGGGATCCTGCGCGCGGGCTTGCACTTGCGGGTCAAGGATCAGGTTGGCGATCACCTGCGCGCCGGCCTGATGGGCGGCGTTGAAAGGGATGGCCAGAAAGCTGGCATTGCCGATGGTGCCGCCGTCACAGACAAAGGTGCGCACGGTATCGGGCAGGGTTCCGGCGGCAATCTCGGCGCTGGCACGGCCGGGGTTGAAGGCAAAGGCGATGTCAACCTCTCCATCCGCCAAAAGCTGACCAAGGGCAGGCTCGGACGCGGGAAAGGCGGCGGCGGCGCGCCAAAGATCGGGATGCAGGGCATCAAGGAAGGCCCAAAGCAGGGCGGCGGCCTGATCATAGACGGCACCGTCCGCCGGGGCTTGCAGCACCGCCGGATCGGGCAGCAGGCCGTAAAGCGCCTGTTTCAGGAAGGTCATGCCAAGGTAATCGGGCGGCTGCGGGTAGGTAAAGCGGCCCGGATTGGCCTGGGCCCAAAGCGCCAGATCCATCAGCGAGCGCGGCGGGGTCGGCGTACGCGCGCTGTCATGTTCGAACACCAGCCGCGCCATCGCCCAGGGGGATTCGTAGCCGTCGGTCGGCAGGGTGAAATCATTGGCGACGGCGGGTTTGCCCGTGACATCCACCAGCGCCCAGTTTGGCAGGCTTTCGGCAAAGGGGCCAAACAGCAAAGCGTCGTTTTTCATCGCGGCAAAATTCTCGCCATTGATCCAGATCAGATCGACGGCGCCGCCGGAGATCTGGCCGGCATCACGCTCGGCAATGACCCGCGCCACGGCGTCGGAGGTGGAGGCGAGTTTGACCTGCATCAGCGTCACACCGTGACGGGTCAGGGCCTGGTCCCCCACCCAGGCGATGAAGTCGTTGATCTTGGGATCGCCGCCCCAGGCGTGCCAATAGACGGTCTGACCCTTGGCCTGTTGCAGGACAGCGTCCCAGTCGGCGGCGCTGGCGGCCCCGGCGCTGCGGCCCAAAAGGGCAAGGCTGCCGGAGGCGAGGGCAAGTTGGCCGAAGGTGCGTCTGTCCATGATCATCCCTGAATTATGCTGGGGCGGACAGTAGGCGGGCACGGGGCGTTGGTGCAACCGGGGGTGACGCGATTGTGACGGGGGGGCTTTGGTGGCAGTGGCGCCGCGGATGGCACTATGGTTTTGGTGGATACCGTGAAACTGTTGGTTCTGGGGCGACGGGACTGCGGTTTTGATCGGTATGATCGGACGGGTATCGTCCGGCAAGCAGATCTGGACGACACCGCCGACCCAAAAGGCCGGTCGAGCCGAAGTGAAGGCGTTACTCCGTTTGGGGTTCGAGCGGTCAAACGGGTCTATTGAGCATGGAGACGGGCAATGCTGGACGGAGTGATGCGGCGGATCATTGACGGGCCTTTGAACCGGGTCGGGCGGGGGCTGTCGGCGCGGGGGGTGACGGCGGCGCAGGTGACTTTGGTCGGGCTGGCGCTGGGCTTGGCGGCGGCGGGGGTGCTGGCGCTGGGCGGGGCGGGCTGGGCGGCGCTGGTGTTGCTGATGGCCGGAAGGGTGGCGGATGGGTTGGACGGGGCGGTGGCACGTGCGACGCAAAAGACCGATTTCGGCGGCTACTTCGATATTGTCTGCGACTTTATGGTCTACGGCGCGGTGCCTTTTGCCTTTGTGCTGCGCGACGGGGCCAATGGGGCGGCGGGGGCCTTTTTGCTGATGACGTTTTACGTCAACGGGGCCTCTTTTCTGGGCTATGCTATTTTGGCGGAAAAGCGTGGGATGCAGACCACGGCGCAGGGGGAAAAGACGCTGTATTATTCCGCCGGGTTGCTGGAAGGTACGGAAACCGTGGCGTTTTTCGTGGCCATTTGCCTGTTTCCAACGGCGTTTGTGCCGCTGGCCTGGGGGTTCGGGGCGCTTTGTCTGGTGACGACGGGCGCGCGGGTGATGCTGGCGCGGCGGGTCTTTGGCGGCTGACGATGCGCGATTTTTCGACGAAAAATCCGAAGGGACGGGCGGTTGGTCCGGTCTTGAACACCGGTACCGCAAAACGCCGGGGGCAGGGCGAAAAAACCGGGCCGCCCTTGCAGCCCCCTGATCGCGGCACTAAGACTCTGGCAAGCATTCGGCGATAAAGCTTTGAGACAGCAACAGGCAGGTCCCCATGAAAGATCCGATCGACCAATACACCAACTTCATCATTCCGACCGTGGAAGAGACAAATTCGCGCGGATCCATCCGCTACGACATCTTCTCGCGGATGCTGAAAGAGCGGATCATTTTCGTCGCTGGCCCGGTGCATGACGAGATGGCCACGATCATCGTGGCACAGCTGCTGTTCCTGGAGGCGGAGAATCCGTCGAAGGAAATCTCGATGTATATCAACTCACCGGGTGGGGTAGTGACCTCGGGGCTGTCGATTTACGACACGATGCAATACATCAAGCCCAAGGTTTCGACGGTCTGCATCGGGCAGGCGGCGTCGATGGGGTCGCTGCTGTTGACGGCAGGTGAGGCGGGGATGCGGTTTTCGCTGCCCAACAGCCGGGTCATGGTTCACCAGCCGTCCGGCGGGTATCAGGGGCAGGCGACCGACATCCTGATCCACGCGCGCGAGACGGAGAAGCTGAAGCTGCGGCTGAACGAGATCTATGTGAAACATACCGGCAATGACCTGGCCACAGTGGAAAAAGCACTCGAGCGGGACAATTTCATGTCGGCCGAAGAGGCGAAGGCCTGGGGTCTGATCGACGATATCGTCGCCCCGCGCGACAAGACGGCTGCGACCTGACGCGGGCAAGGTGATCATGTTTCAGGGGCATCTGCCCCTGGGACTAATTTCAGATTGTGGAGGGGCGGGCCTTGGCCTAGACTTCCCAGCAACGCCTAAGCGGCGGAGTGCAGAGGATACCGATGGCTACTCATACCGGAAGCGACAGCAAGAACACGCTCTACTGCTCCTTCTGCGGCAAAAGCCAGCACGAGGTGCGCAAGCTGATCGCAGGTCCGACGGTGTTCATCTGCGATGAATGCGTCGAACTTTGTATGGATATCATCCGCGAAGAGACCAAGACCACGGGTCTGAAATCTTCGGACGGGGTGCCAACACCGCGCGAAATCTGCAAGGTGCTGGATGATTATGTCGTCGGCCAGATGCATGCGAAGCGCGTGCTGTCGGTGGCGGTTCACAACCATTACTAGCGGCTGATCCATTCGTCCAAGACGGATATTGAGCTGTCGAAATCCAACATCCTGCTGATCGGACCGACAGGCACCGGCAAGACCTTGCTGGCACAGACGTTGGCGCGGATTCTGGATGTGCCCTTCACCATGGCGGATGCGACCACCCTGACCGAAGCCGGTTACGTGGGCGAGGATGTCGAAAACATCATCCTGAAGCTGCTGCAGGCGTCGGAATACAATGTGGAGCGTGCGCAGCGCGGCATCGTCTATATCGACGAGGTCGACAAGATCACCCGCAAGTCGGACAACCCATCGATTACCCGCGACGTGTCGGGCGAGGGCGTGCAACAGGCGCTGTTGAAGATCATGGAAGGCACCGTGGCTTCGGTGCCGCCGCAGGGGGGGCGCAAGCATCCGCAGCAGGAATTCCTGCAGGTGGACACGACCAACATCCTGTTCATCTGCGGCGGGGCCTTTGCCGGTCTGGAAAAGATCATCGCGGCGCGGGGCAAGGGGTCGGGCATCGGGTTCGGTGCCGATGTGAAAGATCCTGAATCGCGCGGTGTGGGCGAAGTGTTCCAAGAGCTGGAGCCGGAAGATCTGCTGAAATTCGGTCTGATCCCGGAATTCGTCGGCCGTCTGCCGGTGATCGCCACGCTGAACGATCTGGACGAGGACGCTTTGGTCACCATCCTGACAGAGCCGAAGAACGCCCTGGTCAAACAATACCAGCGGTTGTTCGAGATTGAGGGCGTTAAACTGTCCTTCACCACCGACGCGCTGACCGCGATTTCCAAACGCGCCATCAAACGCAAAACCGGCGCGCGTGGATTGCGGTCGATCATGGAAGATATCCTGCTGGACACGATGTTCGAATTGCCCGGACTTGAGGGTATCGAAGAGGTCGTGGTCAATGAAGAGGCCGTGAATAACGGCGCCAAACCATTGATCGTGCATGTGGAAGCGAAGAAGAAAGAACCGGCTGCGGCGGGGTAAGTATTCGCTGCGTTGAAGTACAGGGAAGGGCGGTCCGATGGGGCCGCCTTTTTTCGTTGCGGGGGAGGGGGGAATTGATAGAGTTGAATGGGCCGAAAGATTCACAATCGGTCGTTGCAATTTGATCGACAATGAGGATTTCGATAATGACGGTGGCCACGACCAACCAATTTGCCGAACTTTTGGCGCTGAATCCTGTGCCATTGCCAGAGTATGAGATCTTGGCGATCCAACCCATGGCGTCGAATTACACTTCAATGTTTGTTTTTGGAACGTCAGCCAGCCAATCAGTGAACACGACCGCATCCAAAGGCTTTGCAGTTGGAATGGGGGGAAGTGACACTTTGAATGGCGATAGCGCCGCAAACCTCTTGGTCGGGGATTATTTCGCTGCGGAATATATTGATTATTTCTTCGATGATGTGGGCAATCTTCCTGTCTATGATGCGACCATGAAAGGCAACGATGTCTTATATGGGGGTGGATCCGACGATTTGATCATCACTGACGGCGGAAACGACACCGCCTATGGTGGAAGTGGCAGCGATGGGTTGACTGCAACCGCCGAAAAAGTCGGGTCCAGTGACTATTATGGCGGCGATGGCCATGACGAGCTTTACTTTCAGGATTTGTTTGAACTTGGGTTCGCAAAAGTCAGCGCCAGCAAATTGACTTTTGATACCGCACACGGGGTCGAAGCCGTGTATTTTTGGGGCGTAAAACTGGCGGGCACCGAGGGTGATGACGTTTTTGATTTTTCGGGCACGGGTGTCAACTTTGTTGACAGCATTGGAAACATTGTCACTCCTACAATTGATATGGGAGCGGGGAAGGACCGATTTAATGGCAATACCGCCGATGAAGATGGTGAGGTTAATGTTTTTGGCAATTCCGGCAATGATACGCTGAACGGAAGCGGTGGACGCGACACCTTGGATGGCGGAACCGGGACGGATTCGCTGGTGGGTGGATTGGGTGCGGATATCTATGTCGTGGATTCGGCCTCGGACATCGTCAAAGAAGCGAAGGTGGCACTGACCAGTGCGCTGGAAGAGGCGGGGGACACTGTTGAGACCACTTTGGCCCGGTACACCCTGCTGAACAATTTTGAAAATCTGACATATACCGGCACGGTGGCCTTTACCGGCACGGGGAATTCGGCGGCCAATGGCATGGTTGGGGGTGCTAAGGCCGATTTTTTGGATGGCGCGGGCGGCGCTGATACCATAGGCGGCGGTCTGGGGGCGGATAGCCTGCTTGGCGGGGCGGGCAAAGACGTGTTTGTGTTCGATACCGCAATGGGGTCCGGCAATACTGACGCGCTGAGCGATTTTAGTGTGACTGATGACACGCTTTGGCTGGAAAAGTCCGGTTCGGGATTGTTCAATGCCCTCGCCACCGGCGCGCTGGCTGCGGATAAGTTCAAGGCCCTCGGCAGCGGTTCGGTCGATTCCAATGACCGCATTCTGTACGACAGCACCACCGGCAAGATCTTTTACGACGCTGATGGCTCTGGCGCTGGGGCGAGGGTGTTGTTTGCCACGGTGGCAGTCGGGACTGCGCTGACTGCGGCGGATTTCTTTGTAATCTGACGGAGTTACGCCTCCCAGGTCAGCCCGACCCCGCCTTTGCGGTGGGTGAAGATCGCCAGATGCTTGTCGATGACATGTTTTGGGCCGTTGAAATTGTCGCCCTCGGTCAGGGTCAGAGTAACGCTTAGCATGTCATCGGTGGCGGTCAGATCGGTGCGGCCAAAGCCAAAAAGGATATGGCCGGCTTCGGGGGTAAAGCTGACTTCGACCTTATGGGCGAAATGTTTGCACAATTGCTGCAAATAGCCCGAGGCTTTGGCGGTTTTCAGGGTTCCGGTCAGGGTCATGGGCTGTCCTTTTCCAGGGGGCTAAGGGGTAAACGCCGGGTCGGCTGAATTCCGTCGCGGGGCGGGCGCATCCCCTAGACCTTGGCGGCGTCGCTGATATAAGGGGGGCGAATGACGGCGGAGAGTTTGATGAATTTTATCCTGCGCTTGTTGACGTGGTGGAATGGCCAGACGATTGGCACGCAGCTGCACACCTGGCGGCATGGCCAGCGGGTCGGGGACGATGCGCAGGGCAATGTGTTCTATCAAACCACTGATGGCAAGCGGCGCTGGGTGATTTTCAATGGCGAATCCGAGGCGAGCCGGGTGTCGCCCGACTGGCATGGCTGGCTGCATTTCACCTGGGATCAGCCGCCCACCACAGCGCCTTTGGTGCATAAGGTCTGGGAAGCGCCCCATCTTGAAAACCTGACCGGCAGTGCGGCGGCTTACGCGCCGTCGGGGTCGATCCGCAAGGCGGGGGCTTTGGCACCGGCGCGCGCGGATTATGAGGCATGGACACCGGAATAATGGCGCAGGATCGGCTTGAGGTTTTGGCGGGGGCGCTGGTTCTGGCGGTGGGCGTCGGCTTTGCCGCCTATGCCGCGCGCGACACGGCCATGTCGGGGGGCGCTGGCACCTATGCGCTGACCGCGTCCTTCCGGGCGGTGGACGGCATTTCGGTGGGATCCGAGGTGCGTCTGGCGGGGGTCGGGGTGGGCAAGATCACGTCGCTGACGCTGAACCCGGAAACCTATTTCGCGGATGCGGTGATCCAGATCGACAAGACCGTGCTGCTGCCTGACGATTCCGCGATCCTGATTTCGTCCGAGGGGCTGTTGGGCGGGAACTACGTTGAATTGGTGCCGGGGGGATCACTGGAGATTCTGGCACCGGGGCAAGAGATTGAGGATACGCAGGGGTCGGTGTCGCTGGTGTCCTTGCTGATGAAATTCGTGTCAGGATCGGGCAGCGAACCGGCTGTGGCGCCCTGATGCGGTATGGCTGGATACTCGCGCTGTGTCTGGCCGGGGGCGCCTTTGCGCAAGAGGCGGTTGAGGCGCCGGGCGGGCAGGTGCGGGTGCTGGACAAGCTGACCGGGCAGATCACCGATCTGGATCTGTCGCGCGGCCAAAGTCAGACCGTAGGGCGCTTGACGGTGGGGCTGCTGGAATGCCGTTATCCGGCGCGCAACCCGGCCTCGGATTCCTGGGTGCATCTGATGATCACCGATACCTCGGCTGAAGCGCCGGTGTTTTCCGGCTGGATGCTGGAATCCAGCCCGGCACTGTCGGCGCTGGACAACCCGCGTTACGATGTCTGGGTGCTGGGCTGTGTGCTGCCCGAGGGAGCGATCCCGACGGTTGAAGAGGCGACCTCGGAAACCGAGGGCTGATACCCGGGCGGTGTGAAGCTGGCAGGCAGGGGCAGCGCGCGGGCAAGTCGTTTGCGGTAGTCAACACGCGAGATTTCAATCGCTCCAAGGCTTGCCAGATGTGGCGTCAGGAACTGGGTGTCGAACAGGGTAAACCCGCCCGCGCGCAGGCGGTGAACCAGCCAGGCCAGCGCGGTTTTTGACCCATTGGTGCGGCGCGAAAACATCGATTCGCCGCAAAACGCCGCGCCGATCTGCACGCCGTAGACCCCACCGGACAGGATACCGTGCTGCCAGACCTCCAGACTATGAGCCGCGCCGCGCTGGTGCAGGGCGGTGTAAAGCGTGGTGATTTCGGCATTGATCCAGGTCTCATCGCGGTCGGCGCAGGCCCGCATGACGCCGGAAAAATCCTGATTGACGGTGACGCGGTAGTCGGCGGTCAACAGATGCTGACGCAGCGAGCGTGAAATGTGGAAACCGTCCAGCGGGAAAATACCGCGCTTTTGCGGGTCGATCCAGTGCAGGGTCGGGGATTGGGCGGTTTCGGCCATCGGAAACAGGCCCATCGCATAGGCGCGCAGCAGGTGGTCGGGGGTCAGGGTTGGGTCGGGCATGGTGACCGGAAAGAAGGAGACGCGCGCCCTGTGTCAGGCGCGCGACGTACTTTAGGCCCCGAACTGGGTCAGCAGCCACTTTTCCAACCAGTGGATGTTGTAATCGCCCGATTGAATATCCGGCTCTTCCAGCAGGGCGTGAAACAGCGGCGTCGTGGTATCGATGCCGTCGATCACCAATTCGCCAAGCGCGCGGTTCAGCCGGGCCAAAGCCTCGGGCCGGTCGCGGCCATGCACGATCAACTTGCCGATCAGACTGTCGTAATGCGGCGGGATGCGGTAGCCGTCATAGATTGCGGAATCCATCCGCACGCCCAAGCCCCCCGGTGCGTGATACTGGGTGATCTTGCCGGGGCGCGGCGCAAACAGCGGCAGCTTTTCGGCGTTGATCCGCACCTCGATAGCGTGACCGTTGACCTTCAGGTCGGACTGTTTGAACGACATCTCCAGCCCGGCAGCGACGCGGATCTGTTCGCGCACAAGGTCCACGCCAAAGATCGCCTCTGTCACCGGATGTTCGACCTGAAGGCGGGTGTTCATTTCGATGAAATAGAACTTTTCGTCTTCGTACAGGAATTCGATGGTTCCGGCGCCGATGTATTTGATTTTTTGCATCGCCTTGGCGCAGACATCGCCAATTTCAGCCCGCAAGGCGGGGCTGATCGATGGACCCGGAGCCTCTTCCAGCACCTTCTGGTGACGGCGCTGCAAAGAGCAATCGCGTTCGCCCAGATGGACGGCCTTGCCCTTGCCATCGCCAAACACCTGAATTTCGATGTGGCGCGGGCGTTGCAGGTATTTCTCGATATAGACTTCGTCGTTGCCAAAGGCGGCCTTGGATTCGCTGCGCGCCGTGCGGAAAGCAATTTCCAGCTCTTCGGCGTTCTTGGCGACCTTCATGCCGCGACCGCCGCCGCCGGCGGTGGCCTTGATGATCACCGGAAAGCCAATTTTCGCGGCGACGCTGATGGCAGTCTCATAGTCCGGCACGCCGCCGTCAGAGCCGGGAACCACGGGAATGCCCAGATCCTTGGCGGTTTCCTTGGCGGTGATCTTGTCGCCCATGATGCGGATATGTTCAGCGGAGGGGCCGATGAAAGTCAGCCCGTGATCTTCCAGCGCCTGCGCAAAGGCGGCGTTTTCGGACAAAAAGCCGTAGCCGGGATGAACGGCCTGCGCACCCGTAATCTCACATGCCGAAATGATCGCGGCCTTGGACAAATAGCTTTCGGATGAGGGCGGCGGGCCGATGCAGACGGATTCGTCGGCCATGCGCACATGCATCGCGTCGCTGTCGGCGGTGGAATGGACGGCGACCGATTTGATCCCCATTTCGCGACAGGCGCGCACCACGCGAAGGGCAATTTCGCCCCGGTTGGCGATCAGGATTTTGTCGAACATGGGGCGCTACTCGATGATCATCAGGGGAGCGCCAAATTCGACGGGATGGCCGTCGGTGACAAGGATGCGCTTGACTACGCCGGCCTTGTGGGCGGGAATATGGTTCATGGTTTTCATCGCTTCAATGATCAGGACGGTCTGGCCTTCGGTCACGGCCGCGCCGATGGCGACAAAGGGCGTCGATCCGGGTTCGGCGGACAGATAGCAGGTGCCGACCATGGGCGAGGTCAGGCAACCGGGATGTTGCGATGGATCTTCGGGCGCGGCAGGGGCAGCGGGGGCGGCACCGGCGGTCGGGGCGGCAGGCGCAGGTGCATAATGCACCGGGGCCGCGGCCTGCACCGTCACGACGGGGGCCTGTTTGACGACACGCACATCAAGGCTGTCATCAGAGCCATATTCGCGTTTCACCGACAGTTCGGTCAGATCGTTCTTATTCAGAAGCTCTGCAAGGGCGGAGATGAAGGCTACATCCGCGTCAATTGTGTTTTTGCTCATGCCGTCCTCGGTTGGCGTCCTATGGTGGGGGCGGTGATACCGCTAACCCATGGTCATGAATCTATACGTCAGGCGGGCTTTGGAAAAAAGGCCCTTTGCGTGGGGCGGGTTTTAACGGGAAAAAATTTTCGCGGACCGGGCGAAAATCTTTGGCGGGGTAAAATTTACCATTTGATAAAAAAAATGGGCTGTGGCAGCCTGAAGGCCATAAAGTGATCGCCAAAGGCAAGCCATCAGGAGGTGTTCCTTGAGCCATTCCCCCTTTACGCCGGGCATCGTTGCGGGCCGGTTGCCGCAGGCGACCTATGCGCAGAACTTCGCAGATCATACCGTGCCGCTTGATCGGCATGAGGCACGGGTCGCGGCGGATCGCTGCTACTTTTGCCATGATGCGCCCTGCATGACGGCCTGTCCGACCAGCATCGACATTCCGCTGTTCATCCGCCAGATCGCCACCGGAACGCCTGAAGCCGCCGCGCGCACAATCTTTGCGCAGAACATCATGGGCGGCATGTGCGCCCGGGTCTGCCCGACCGAAACCCTGTGCGAAGAGGTTTGCGTGCGCGAAGTGGCCGAGGGCAAGCCGGTGGAAATCGGCCGTTTGCAGCGCTTTGCGACCGACCGGTTGATGGCCAAGGGCGGGCATCCCTTCACGCGGGCCAAGCCGACGGGCAAGCGGGTGGCGGTGGTGGGTGCCGGTCCGGCGGGGTTGGCGGCGGCGCATCGGCTGGCGCTGCATGGCCACGACGTTGTGGTTTACGACGCGCGGCCCAAGGCGGGGGGGCTGAACGAATACGGGCTGGCCGCCTATAAAACCACCGAAGATTTCGCGGCCCGCGAGGTGGCCTGGTTGCTGGAGATCGGCGGCATCACCGTGAAGCCCCAGCAGATGCTGGGCCGCGATGTGACATTGGCCGATCTGCAAGCCGGGCATGATGCGGTGTTTCTGGGTATGGGGCTGGCCGGGGTCAACGCGCTGCGCTGTGCGGGGGAAGATCTGGCCCATGTCCGCGACGCCGTTGATTTCATTTCTGAATTGCGCCAGTCGGACAAGTCTGCCTTGCCAGTTGGCCGCGATGTGGTGGTGATCGGCGGCGGCATGACGGCAGTGGATGCTGCCGTTCAGTCGCGCTTGCTGGGGGCGGAAAACGTCACGATCGTCTATCGTCGGGGCCAAGAGAAGATGAGCGCTTCGGGCTATGAACAGGACCATGCGACCGGGGCAGGGGTGCGCATCGTCACCCATGTCGCCCCGGTGGCGGTGCGCAGTGGCGAGATCGAACTGGCCTATATGGTCGATGGGCCTGTCGGGCTGGTCCCCTCGGGCGAGCGGTTCGTGCTGCGGGCGGATCAGGTGCTGAAGGCCATCGGTCAGACCCTGACCGGCGCGCCAGACGGGTTGGCGATTGCGGGCGGCAAGATTTCGGTCACCGGTGCCGGGCGCACCAGCGTTGCGGGGATCTGGGCAGGCGGTGATTGCGCCAGCGGCGGCGACGACCTGACGGTCACGGCCGTGGCCGAAGGGCGCGACGCAGCGGAAGATATTCATGCGGTTTTGATGGGGGCGGGGGTCTGACATGGCAAATCTGACAACAAATTTCATTGGCATCAAATCCCCCAACCCGTTCTGGCTGGCCTCGGCCCCGCCCACCGACAAGGCGTACAACGTCGAGCGCGCGTTCGAGGCGGGCTGGGGGGGGGTGGTGTGGAAAACCCTGGGCGAGGAGGGGCCGCCGGTGGTCAACGTCTCGGGGCCGCGCTACGGCGCTGTCTGGGGTGCGGACCGCAGGCTTTTGGGGCTGAACAACATCGAACTGATCACCGACCGGGCGTTGCAGGTCAATCTGGACGAGATCAAGATGGTCAAGCGCAAGTGGCGCGACCGGGCCATGGTGGTCAGCCTGATGGTGCCCTGTGAGGAGGAAGCGTGGAAAAACATCCTCGCCCGGCTGGAGGACACCGAAGCCGACGGGGTGGAGCTGAACTTTGGCTGCCCACATGGCATGGCGGAGCGCGGCATGGGATCGGCCGTGGGACAGGTGCCCGAATATATCGAAATGGTGACGCGCTGGGTCAAGATGCATTCGCGTCTGCCCTGCATTGTCAAATTGACCCCCAATATCAGTGACATCCGCAAACCCGCCGAAGCGGCGCGGCGCGGAGGGGCCGATGCGGTCAGCCTGATCAACACGGTCAATTCGATCACCTCGGTCAACCTTGACAGCTTTGCCCCCGAGCCGATGATTGACGGCAAGGGCACGCATGGCGGCTATTGCGGCCCGGCGGTCAAGCCGATCGCGCTGAATATGGTGGCCGAGATTGCCCGCAATCCGGCGACGGCGGGCCTGCCCATTTCGGGCATCGGGGGGGTGACAACCTGGCGCGACGCGGCAGAATTCATGGCTTTGGGCGCCGGCAATGTGCAGGTCTGCACCGCCGTGATGACCTATGGATTCAAGATCGTGCAGGAAATGATCTCGGGTCTGTTGCAGTTTCTGGACGATAAAGGCATGACCAGCACCGCCGATCTGGTTGGGCGTGCGGTGCCGAACGTGACCGACTGGCAGTATCTGAACCTGAATTTTGTCACCAAAGCGCAGATTTCCCAAGATGACTGCATCAAATGCGGGCGCTGCTATGCCGCATGCGAGGACACCAGCCATCAGGCCATCGCCATGTCAGCGGACCGGGTCTTTACCGTCATGGACGACGAATGCGTGGCCTGCAATCTGTGCGTCAATGTCTGTCCGGTGGAAAACTGCATCACCATGGTCGAGATGCCCAAAGGTCGGGTTGATCCCAGAACCGGGCGTCCGGTGGGGGATTACGCCAACTGGACAACCCATCCCAACAATGCCAGCGTGACGGCGGCCGAATGAGAAGATTTTTAGGCTAAAAATCTTCGGTGGTAAAAATTTTCGGCGAAAATTTTTAGGTCAGCACAGGATGCGCAGGTCGCCGGCGTGGCAAAAGACGACATATTGGTCGCCGGTTTGAATCAGGTGCCAGCCGCGACGTCGTACTTCGCTGACAAAGGCGTCGCGTCCAACCTCGCGCGTCACATCCGCGACGGCGCGGCGCAGGATGCCGCCCTTTTGGCAGACCTTTGCGTCAAAGACGGCGGTCAGCCAGTTGGGGTTTGCGACCGGGGGACGAAAGTGTTCCATGGGGGCAGCGTCCGCGATTCTGGTTAAGCGAAGGTTAAATCTCATGACATTGCAGCACTTTTCGCTTCTGGATCTGGCCCCGATTCCCGAAGGGGCGACGGCAGGCCAGGCCCTGGCCAGCACTTTGGAACTGGCGCAGGCGGCGGAAGGTTGGGGGTATCACCGGCTTTGGCTGGCGGAACACCACAACATGCCGGGCATCGCCTCGGCTGCGACGGCGGTGGTGGTGGGGTATGTCGCGGGTGGCACGCGCACCATCCGGGTGGGGTCTGGGGGCATCATGCTGCCCAATCACGCGCCCTTGCAGGTGGCCGAAGCTTTCGGGACGCTGGCGACGCTTTATCCCGGCCGGATTGATCTGGGCGTCGGGCGCGCGCCGGGCACGGATGGGCTGACCATGCGCGCGCTGCGGCGCAATATGGAGTCGTCAGACCAGTTCCCCGAAGATGTGATGGAGCTGATCGGCTATTTGGACGCCCCCCATCCGCAGGCGCAGGTGCGCGCGGTGCCGGGTGAGGGGACGCAGGTGCCGGTCTGGATACTGGGGTCCAGTCTGTACGGCGCGCAATTGGCGGCCTATCTGGGGCTGCCCTATGCCTTTGCCAGCCACTTTGCCCCGCAAATGCTGGAGCAGGCGGCGCAGACCTATCGGGCGACCTTCCGCCCCTCACAATTTCTGGCCCGGCCTTACTTCATGATGGCGATGGGGGTTTGCGCGGCGCAGACCGATGACGAGGCGCAGTTCTTGCGGTCGTCGCAGATCCTGGCCTTCGCGCGGTTGCGGATGGGGCAGGCGGGAAAATTACCTGCACCACAGGCGGATCTGTCCGACGTGCCGCAGGCCATGCTGCACGAGGTGGAGCGGGCCTTGTCCTGTTCGGCGGTGGGCAGTCCTGACACGGTGCGCGGCCAGATTGCGGCGCTTTTGGCGCGTCATCAACCGGATGAGGTGATGGTGACAGGAATGGTCCACGATCCGACGAAGCGGCTGGACAGTCACCGCATCGCCGCCGAGGTCTTGCGCGACATGATCGTCTAGATCGCGATCTGCTGGCCCATTTCAACCACCCGGTTGGACGGCAGGCAGTAAAACGCCGTCGCATCCGAAGCGGATTTTGACATGGCGATGAACAGCCGCTCTTGCCAGAAGGGCAGGCCCTGATTGCGCGCTGATCGGAAAGAGCGGCGGTTCAGGAAGAACGAGGTCGTCATGATGTCGAATTTCTCGCCCCGACGCCGGGCCAAGGCCAGCGCACGCGGCACATTCGGGGTTTCCATATAGCCGAAATACATCCGTACCCGCAGGAAGTTGTTGGACAAACGCTCCAACTGAATGCGGTTTTCATCCGGCACGGTCGGGGTCGTGGTGACCGACACCGTGACGATGAAGTTTTGCGCGTGCAGAACCCGGTTGTGTTTAAGGTTGTGCAACAGGGCTGAAGGCGCGGTTTCGGGGTCTTGGGTCAGGAAAACGGCGGTGCCGGGAACCTCGATCGGATGGGATTTTTCCAGCATCTTGATCAGTTGCGGCAGGGCGACGGCGCTGTCGTGGTTCTTTTTGGCGACATAAGCTGTGGCGCGGATCCAAGTATAGATCAGCAGGCACATCGTGGCCGCCATGATCACCGGCACATAGCCGCCGTCGATAAATTTCACCAGGTTCGCGCCAAGGAACATGATTTCGATGGCGAGAATCGGCAGCATCACGCCCGCAACCAGCCAGATCGGCCAGCCCCACAGCTTGCGGAACAACACGATGGCCAGGATCGAAGTGATCACCATATCGCCGGTCACCGCGATCCCGTAAGCCGAGGCCAGACGGGTGGAAGATCCGAAGGCCACGACCAGCGCCAGAACCCCGATCATCAGGATCGTGTTGACGCGGGGCATGAAGATCTGGCCCAGCTGCGTGTCCGAGGTATGGCGGATTTCCAGACGCGGCAGCAGGCCCATCTGAACCGCCTGTTGCATCATTGAAAACGCGCCTGAAATGACCGCCTGAGAGGCGATGACGGTGGCGGCGGTGGCCAGCAGAACCAACGGCAGCAGCGCCCATTCCGGGGCCATCAGAAAGAACGGATTAGAGGCGGCGGCGGGGTTGTGCAGCACCAGCGCGCCTTGGCCCAAATAGGACAGGGCAAGGGCGGGGAACACCAGCACGCCCCAGGCGATGCGGATCGGTTGACGGCCGAAATGGCCCATATCGGCATAAAGCGCCTCGCCCCCGGTGACGGCCAGAAACACCGAGCCTAGCACAACAAAGCTGGCCCAGCCGTTATAGGCCAGAAATCCGGCGGCATATTGCGGGTTCAGCGCCTTCAGAATCTCCCAATCGTCCCCGACATGGCGCAGGCCCAAGGCGGCCATGGACAAGAACCAGACCACCATGATCGGGCCAAAGAAATTGGCGACCTTGGCGGTGCCTTGGCTTTGTACCAAAAACAGCCCCAGAATGATGACCAAAGTTACCGGCACGACATAGGGCTGGAACGCCGGGGTTACCAGCGCCATGCCTTCGACCGCCGACAAGACCGACATCGCCGGGGTGATGATCGCATCGCCAAAAAACAGCGAGATGCCGATCACGCCGACGGTCAACAGCCAGGCGGGACGTTTCTTGATCGCTTGCTGAACCAAAGCCACCAGCGACAGGGTGCCGCCTTCGCCGCGGTTGTCGGCGCGCATGACCAAAAGGACGTATTTCACCGTGACAATCAGGATCAGGGTCCAGATCAGCAGGGAAATGACGCCGATCACCTCGGCCCGGGCCAACTGCCCGTCGTAGCTGGCGGCATGCAGCGATTCGCGCATGGCGTAAAGCGGGCTGGTGCCGATGTCGCCATAGACAACGCCAACACAACCCAACACCAGTTTCCACAGGTTTTTGGGGGGATGAGGCTCTGCGCCCTGCGGTACGGGGGTGGGCTGTCCAGTGGTGGCAGTCACTGCTTCGCCTCATGTGGTTTTGGCACTTTGGATCCTTGACCGGGGTCACGAACGAGAGAGCCGGATACACTGCCAAAGGTCATTCGTCCAGCGGGGTGACGCAAGGTCGTGGTCATTTGGCGCGCAGCAGCCGATCAAACAGGGTGTTCAAGAACTCTCCGGCCTCGGCAAAGGGATCATGGGTGTCGCCCAGAACGGCGCGCACCTGCACATCAAAATCGGCGTAATGCTGGGTCAGGGCCCAGATCGAAAAGATCAGGTGATGCGGCGGCACGCGGGCCAGACGGCCCTGCTGCATCCAAGCGTCCAGCAGGGCGGCCTTGTCATCGACAAGGGTTTTGAGGTCGCCCGATATCGCCTCCATCATGCGGGGCGCGCCTTGCAGGATTTCATTGGCGAAAAGCCGGCTTTCACGGGGAAAATCGCGCGACAGTTCCAGCTTGCGGCGCACGTAACCCATGATTTCGGTCAAGGGGTCGCCAGCCGGGTTCAAGGCGCGCAAAGGGTCCAGCCAGGTTTGCAGCAGACGGTCTAAAAGCGCCTTGTGAACCGCCTCTTTGGACGGGAAGTAATACAGCAGGTTCGGCTTGGACAGGCCCGCCCCATCGGCAATCTGATCCAGCGTCGCCCCGCGAAAGCCGTGCTGGGAAAACACATTCAATGCCGCCTCCAAGATGGTGGCAGAGTTTTTTTCCTGAATGCGGGTGCGCGGTTTTGTCATTCTGTCCAAGGGGAAGATGCCGGGTTCGACAGCAAGGTGGCAGAGTTTCGGGCGCGGGGCAAATGGCGGATGGCGTGCGGGCGCATCAGGGGGTTGGCGCGGTGCGGGCGACCGCGTCTTTCAGCGCGGCGACGACAAGGGCGTGATCTTCGGCCGAGGGCAGACCGGATACGGTGGCCACGGCCACCAGACCGACGCCCGCGACGACCACCGGCACTGCGCCGCCGTGATCGGCATGGGTGTCAGGGTCAAGTCCATGCACCGACAGGCTGCTGCCCGTGGCGCGGAGGCGCAGACCGACGAGGTAGGAGGAGGCATGAAACTGCAAGGCGGTGTTGGATTTGCGCCGCGCCCACAGGTCGTTCAGCGGGCTGGAGCCGGGCAGGGCCGCATGAAAATAGGTGCGGTTGGGGCTGCGGATGTTGATCACGATTGGCAGATTGCGCGCCAGACCCGTGGCAACCAGCGCCTGACCCAGCGCCAAAGCGTCCGCCTCGGTGAAGGCGGGCAGGATCAGGGCGCGGGCTTCGGTTTCCACGGCGGCGATAAGGTCGGCAGACATGGCGGGGGCCTTTCGGGGTTGGTGAATGTGCAGTGAAAACTTTGGGCGCGGGTCAGTGGCCGTCGCGCTAAATCGCGCCAATGCCGCGCAGAATCATGGATTTGACCGAGGTTTTGGCGGCCTGCCATTGGACGTTCGACAGGGGTTTGCCGCCGTTCAGGGTCTGGATCTGATGGCCGAAATCGGCGTAATGCTGGGTGGTGGCCCAGACCATGTACAGCAGATGTTCGGGATCGACCGGGGCCATTTTGCCTTCGTCCACCCAGCGCTGGATCAGGGCGGCGCGGCCATTGGTCCAGTCGCGCAGGGTGGTTTCCAGATAATCCTGAATGACCGGCGCGCCGTGCATCACCTCGGACGCCCAGACTTTTGAGCCGTCGGGATGGCGGCGCGAAATCTCCATCTTGGCATCAATATAGGCACCCAGGCCTTCGACAGGGCCGGGGGCATTGTCCATTGCGGCGGCGGCCTGAAGCCAGATTTCAAAGATCGTCTGCACGACGCGGCGGTACAGATCTTCTTTGGACGCAAAGTAATACAACAGGTTGGCCTTGGGCAGGCCGGCCATATCCGCGATCAGCTGCACCGTGGCCCCGCCATACCCCGCCTCGGCAAAGACTTTTTCGGCTGCCCGCAAAATAATCGTCTCGTTCTGCAGGCGGATCTCGTTGCGGCGGCTGGGGCGGCTGTGCAGGCTTGCGGGTTCGGACATCGGCAATGGACCCCAAGATTTTCATTGACCGGATGGTCAGGTTGTGGTGCGTTTCGCTTGACCATACGGTCAGGAAACGAGTCGCGGCAAGGGGCATCAAGACCCCTGCGCACGGCGGGGCCAGCGGTGGGGCCAGCGGCGGGGAGACAGAAGATGAGCGTTTTGGGCGCCAACCAGCGGATCAACGCGGCGCGGCTGTGGGACAGTCTGGAAGAGATGGCGTTGATCGGGCCGGGGGTGGCCGGGGGCTGCAATCGGCAGACCTTGACCGATGCCGACAGTGCGGGCCGTCATCTGTTTGCCGGTTGGTGCAGGGCCGCGGGAATGACCCTGGGCGTCGATACCATGGGCAACATGTTTGCCACGCGCGCCGGCGAGGATCCAACTGCCCTGCCGGTCTATATGGGGTCGCATCTGGACACCCAACCAACGGGCGGACGCTATGACGGGGTGCTGGGGGTTCTGGGCGCGCTGGAAGTCGTGCGCAGCATGAACGATCTGGGGATCAAGACCCGCCATCCCGTCGTGGTGACCAACTGGACCAACGAAGAAGGGGCAAGATTTGCGCCCGCAATGTTGGCAAGCGGTGTGTTCGCGGGGCTGCACACGCAGGACTATGCCTATGGCCGCAAGGATACGGACGGCAAGAGCTTTGGCGCGGAATTGGCGCGGATCGGCTGGGTGGGAGATGAAGTGGTAGGCGCGCGCAAGATGCACGCCATGCTGGAATTGCACATCGAACAGGGCCCGATTCTTGAGGCTGCGGGGGCGGAAATTGGCGTGGTCACCCATGGGCAGGGCCTGTGGTGGCTGGAAATCACGCTGACCGGGCGCGATGCCCATACCGGGTCAACCCCGATGTCGATGAGGGTGAACGCAGGGCTTGGCATGGCGCGGATCACCGAGCGCGTGCATCAGATCGCGATGAGCCATCAGCCGGGTGCTGTGGGCGCGGTGGGGCAGGTGCTGGTCTTTCCGAACTCTCGCAATGTGATCCCGGGGCGGGTGGTGTTCACGGTGGATATCCGCAGTCCTGACCAGACCAAACTGGACCTGATGCGCGGCGAGGTGGAGCGGGCGGCGGCCTCGGTCGCGGCGGAACTGGGGCTGGGCTGCGCGATCGAGGCGGTCGGGCATTTCGACCCGGTGACCTTTGATGCCGGGCTGGTGGGCGTCGTGCGCGGCGCGGCGCAGCGACTGGGGTTGCGGCATATGGATATCGTTTCAGGTGCCGGGCATGACGCCTGCTGGATCAACCGCGTGGCGCCGACGGTGATGGTGATGTGTCCTTGTGTGGGGGGGCTGTCGCATAACGAGGCGGAGGAGATTTCGGTGGAATGGGCGGCGGCGGGGACGGATGTGCTGTCCCACGCAGTGTGCGTTGGGGCGGGGGTGGTGGGGTGAGGCTGCGCGCCTTGCCCGGCCGCCGGGGGCTTCGCGCCCCCGGACCCCCGCGGGAATATTTGGGTCAAAGTGAAGGTGGACGAGGAAGAGCGATGCGGCCGGTGC
>JANNBI010000244.1:0-16820 GCA_031385345.1 Paracoccaceae bacterium
CGATGAAGTAGTCCCTTGCTGCGACGGCGTGGCTGGGGCATCCCTTGGCCATGACGCAGCGCAGTTTCCTGAACGTTGATCTGTCCCTGATGGGCCGCCGCTGGATCGGTCCGGCGCCCGAAGCCCTGCGCATGGCCGAAGCCATGGCGCAGCAGACGCGGCTGCCGATGGCAATTTGTCAGACCCTCGTCGCGCGCGGTGTAGCACCTGAAGGCGCTGCGGCCTTTCTGGCCCCGCAGGTGCGCGATCTTCTGCCCGATCCGATGGTCCTGCGCGATATGGGTCCGGCGGCGGACCGTTTTTTGAAAGCGGTGCAAAGCGGCCAGCGGATTGCGATCTTTGCCGATTACGATGTGGATGGCGGATCTTCAGCGGCATTGCTGATCGTCTGGTTGGCAGCGATGGGGCGGCAAGCCACCTTATATATCCCCGACCGGATCGACGAAGGCTATGGCCCCAATATCCCTGCCATGCGGACCCTCGGCGCGGCACATGATCTGATCATCTGCGTCGATTGCGGCACGCTTAGCCATGATCCTATTGCCGCCGCGGGCTGCGATGTCCTTGTTCTGGATCACCATCTGGGGGGCGAAACCCTGCCGCCTGCGCTTGCCGTGGTGAACCCGAACCGGCAGGACGAGGACAGCGGTCTGGGCCATCTTTGCGCGGCGTCGGTGGTCTTTCTGGTCCTGGTGGAGGCAAACCGGCGGCTGAAGGCGCAAGACATCCAAGGCCCCGATCTGATGGCCATGCTGGATCTTGTGGCTTTGGCGACGGTGGCGGATGTGGCGCCTTTGGTGGGGGTGAACCGCGCCTTCGTGCGGCAGGGATTGAAGATCATGGCGCGGCGCGACCGCCCCGGTCTGCGCGCCCTTGCGGATGTGGCGCGGATGGACCGCGCACCCTCTGCCTATGCTTTGGGGTTCATTCTGGGGCCAAGGGTCAATGCGGGCGGGCGGATTGGTCAGGCCGATCTGGGCGCGCGGCTGCTGTCCACAGCGTCCGAAGCCGAGGCTGTGGCGCTGGCACAACGACTGGACATTCTGAACACCGAACGCCGCACGATCGAGGCTTTGGTGCGCGCAGAAGCCCTGGCGCAGACCGAGGCGCGGGGGACCGACGGCCCGCTGGTCTGGGCCGCCGGTGAGGGATGGCATCCCGGCGTCGTGGGCATCGTCGCAGCCCGTCTGAAAGAGGCATTCCACCGCCCCGCCGTGGTGATCGGCATTGTCGACGGCGAGGCCAAAGGCTCTGCCCGGTCAGTCACGGGCGTCGATCTGGGGGCGGCGGTGCATCGGTTGCAGGTTGAAGGGCTGATCACCAAGGGCGGCGGGCATGTGATGGCCGCCGGTCTGTCGATGCGCCCCGATCAGGTGGCGCAGGCCATGGAACGGCTGGCCGAACTGCTGGAAAAACAAGGCGCTGGCGCGGGGGGGCCGCAGGATCTGCGGCTGGATTCGCTTTTGTCCCCGGCTGCCGCCACGCCCGACCTGATCGAACAGATCGAGGCGGCCGGCCCTTTTGGTCAGGCGGCCCCTGCCCCGCGTTTTGCCTTTGCCGCCCAGACCGTCGTGGCGCGGCGGGTCGGTGAGAACCACCTGAAGCTGACCTTTGGCGAACCCGGCGCGGGGCCGAAACTGGAGGCGATGGCCTTTGGCGGTTATGACACACCGCTGGCCGCTTTGGACGGCGCGGGCCACCGGCTGTTCCATCTGGCGGGCAAGCTGGAGTTGAACCATTGGGGCGGGCGGGCCAAGGTGCAACTGCGGCTGGACGATGCGGCCCCCGCTTAAGGCACCGCGACAGCAAATTTCTGTCAGATTCCCTCTTGCGTCCGCCCCCCTGCCCGATTATTCACCCGCTCACGAAGACAGCGGCTCGTTCGTCTATCGGTTAGGACACCTGGTTTTCAACCAGGTAAGAGGGGTTCGACTCCCCTACGAGCTGCCACTTCAATGCCGTTTGGCGTTGTGACAATCTTGAAAATCAAAACTTCATCGCTGACCGACATCGCGGACACGCGCGAAGTGCTTTTGATCTGCCTGTCCGATCAAGTCAGCAAATTCCGCCTGCACTCGGCTCCGTTTTGGAACCTGCCTTCAGCATCACCCCGGATCCAAAAATTTGCGCGGAGGGTCTGTAAGCCGGATTCTGTCCCGGCGGTTGCCCGCCATGGATGACCATTCCTCTGCCAACGCCGTTACCGACGCGGTCAAGCTGCCTACCCGGGCCTTCGGGCTGAAGTTCCCTCGCGGAGGTCTCCGGCAGTCTGTTGCCAGACTTGAACGCCGGACCTTTCCACGGCAAGGCCCCTATTCGGCATTGCTCCGGGTGGGGCTTGCCATACCGTCCCTGTTGCCAGGTCCGTGGTGGGCTCTTACCCCACCGTTTCACCATCGCCCTGGTTTGCGCCCCCGGCGGCCCCCTTGCGGGTTTGGCCCAAGACACCAAGGCAGACTTTTCTCTGTGGCGCTTTCCCTGGGGTTGCCCCCGCCGGGGGTTACCCGGCACCCTTCCTTCATGGAGTCCGGACTTTCCTCGGGGCCACCCTTTCGAGCTTTGGTCCCGCGGTCATCCAACCCTCCGCGCGTGGCCTGATTAGGCCAGAGGGGCAGGCGTTGCAAGGGGCAGTCGGTCAGGTCCGGGTCAGTTGCGCGACGGCATCGGCCATGGCGCGGTCCGCGGCAGTCTCACCCCCCTGCGCATAGGGACGAAACCGCAGACGAAAGGCCGACAAACGGCGGTCGGCGTCAGCCGGCGGATAGCCGATCCGGTCAAGGCTGTCAGTCAGCGGACGCGTGGCATCGCCGGGACCATCCGGCCAGATCGACAGACCCGCAAGCGCCAGCCGGTGCCAGTCAAACCGCGCGCCGGGGTCGGATTTGCGGCCCGGAGCCATGTCCGAATGCGCGATGACTGCGGCGCGCGGGATCGCCCAGCGGGCCATGATCCCAGTCAAAAGCGCCTCCAGCGCCAGCATCTGCGGTTCGGGAAAGGGGTGAAAGCCAGTGTTGGCCAATTCGATACCGATGGAATGGCTGTTGATATCGGTCAATCCGGCCCAGCCCCCGGCCCCGGCGTGCCAGGCGCGCATCGCCTCGTCAACCAGTTGTTCGGATTGGCCATTTTCGGAAATCAACCAATGGGCAGACACCTGATGTTCGACCGAACACAACCGCACCCGCGCCTCGGCACAACTGGCCATCGCGGTATAGTGCAGCACGACCAAACCTGGCCGCACCCCGCCCCGCCGTTCGCCAAAATTGGGCGAGGGAAACGCGGTCACTGCAAGGCGATGCGGAACGCGGTCGGATCCCAGTCGCAGGCAAAGCCGTCGCCATCGGGATCTAGGTTCTTGCGGTCACTGTCCGGACCGCCCGAGGCCAGAAACGCCTGCTGCGCCTGATCGGGCGAGGCAAATTTCAAGCAGGCCTTGTCGGCGCTTGTCAGGGAAATCCCGCCGCGATCATACAAGGCAACGCCCACTGGATTGGTGGTGGCCAAGGCAAATTCGACGATATTCGGCCCAGTGTCGCCGGGGCGCACGGGCAGCGATCCGGGCTGGATCACCACATATTGCGCGCGGTTCGCTTCGATCCGGGCGGCATCGGATTCGATGGTTTCGCGGGCTTTGACGGCTTCGAAATCCTGTTCATCGGACACACCAGAACTGACGAAATCCTGCACCTCGCCGGATTCGGTCTGGATGGTCGCGGGGGCGTCGCCGCGGGGCCGTGCGCCCTCGCCAATCACCTGACCGGGCAAAGGATCTGCAGCGATCGTGCCGGCCATCGGATCCAGCGGGGCGGCGGGAATGATCCCGTCAGCCTCATCAATCGCGCCGGAAATCACATCGGTCGAAAATCCGGTCGTCGGGGCAATTGGGGCTGGCGCAGCCAAGGCCGCCGCTGCACGTTCGTCCAGATAGCTGTTGTAATCGGTAAAGCCCGGACCCGTGGATTCGTCTGGCGCTGACCCGCCACAGGCCGCCAAGCCCATGAGAGTGAAGATGATTACTGGAACGCGCATCTGAAATTTTGCCTCGATAGCTTTGGAATTCTGCCCCTTACCACCATTTTTGCGGCTTGGAAACAAAAGCCGCAGCACGTTCCAACACATAGGCATGATTAAGAAGCGCGCCCTCGTCCCAAGGCCGCCCGATCAGTTGCAGACCCATCGGCAGCCCCTTTTTGTCCAGCCCGATCGGCACGGCCACACCGGGCAGACCGGCGAGGTTCAGCGTCACGGTGAACACATCATTCAGATACATTTCCACCGGATCGGTGCCGCCCATTTCGCCCAGACCAAAGGCGCTGGTCGGCGTCGTGGGGGCCAGAATGGCATCAATGCCCGAGGCGAAGGCGGTTTCAAAATCGCGTTTTATCAAGGCTCGCACCTTGCGGGCGCGGTTGTAATAGGCGTCGTAAAAGCCCGCTGACAGCACGTAGATGCCAACCATAATGCGGCGCTGCACCTCGGGGCCAAAGCCGGTGGCGCGGGTTTTCTCGTACATCTCGGTGATGCCGTCACCCGCGGCCAGATCGGCGCGGTGGCCATAGCGCACCCCGTCATAGCGCGCGAGGTTCGACGATGCCTCGGCCGGGGCGATGACGTAATAGGTCGGCAGGGCATATTTGGTGAGCGGCAGGGAAATATCGACGATCTGCGCGCCCGCGTCCTTCATCATTGCCACGCCCTGCGACCACAGACGGTCAATTTCGTCCGGGATGCCGTCGATGCGATATTCGCGCGGGATACCGATTTTTTTGCCGCGAATGTCTCCGGTCAGGGCCGCCTCAAAATCCGGGACCGGCAGATCGGCGCTGGTGCTGTCCTTTGGATCATGGCCCGCCATGGATTGCAGGAAAATCGCCGCGTCGCGGACAGTTTTGGTCATCGGCCCGGCCTGATCGAGGGACGACGCATAGGCGATCACCCCCCAGCGGCTGACGCGGCCATAGGTCGGCTTAATCCCCGTGATGCCGGTAAAAGCGGCTGGTTGGCGGATAGACCCGCCGGTGTCGGTGCCGGTGGCACCAAGGCACAGGTCGGCCGCAACCGCCGCCGCCGATCCGCCCGAAGATCCGCCCGGCGTGCGCAGCACATCATCGACCTTCCACGGGTTGACCGCAGGTCCGTAGCACGAGGATTCGTTGGACGAGCCCATGGCAAATTCGTCCATGTTCAACTTGCCCAGCATCACCGCGCCGTCACCAAACAGCTTGGCCGTCACGGTGGATTCGTATTCCGGCTTGAAACCCTTCAGCACGTTGGATCCGGCCTGCGAGGCGACACCCTTGGTACAGAACACATCCTTGATCCCAAGGGGAATTCCACACATGCCCGGCGCGTCGCCCAAGGCCAGACGCGCATCGGCGGCGCGGGCCTGTTCCAGCGCGATTTCGGGGGTTTTGTGGACAAAAGCGTTCAGGCCATCGCTGGCGTCGATGGCGGTCAGGCAGGACATGGTCAGATCAAGTGCCGTGATCTCGCGCTTGCGCAGGGCGTCACGGGCGGCGGCGATGGTCCAGGTATTGGCGTTCATTCGACAACCTTTGGCACGGCAAAAAAGCCCTCGCGGGCATCGGGGGCGTTTTTCAGGATCTGCGGCTGGATATTGCCGTCATTGACCACATCCGCGCGGCGACGCAACCGCATCGGCGTGACCGACACCATCGGGTCGATCCCGGTCACATCCACCTCGTTCAACTGCTCCATAAATCCCAAAATGCCCGAAAGCTGTTCGGCCAGTTTGGGCAGATCGGCAGCATCCACCCGGATCCGGGCGAGTTTGGCCACCTTGCGGGCGGTGTCGATGTCAATGGACATAAGATGTCTCCGTGAAGGCTTGGGCTTCGTTTAGCCGGGCGCGCGCATGGGGGCAAGGGTTTGGCCCGCGATGATGCCCTGTGCAGGGGGCCAAACGGCGCTACAACTGGCCAAGAATTAACAGGAGGCGACATGAAGATCATCTGGTTGGGCCATTCAAGTTTTCGGATCGAGATTGAGACGGCGGTCCTGCTGATCGACCCTTGGGAAACCGGCAACGGCATGTTTCCTGCCGATCAGCGCAGCGCGGCGCTGACGGGTGCCACGCATATTCTGTTGACCCATGCGCATGGCGATCACGCAGCCGATGCGGCAGCGCTGTCGGCCGAATTGAACGTGCCAGTGGTCGGCATCTACGATCTGGTCGGTTGGCTGCAAAAGCAGCACGGGGTCGACATTCTGGGGTTCAACAAGGGCGGCACGGTCAATCTTGGCGGCGCGCAGGTGACGATGGTGAACGCCTGTCATTCGTCCAGCTTCGGAACGGATGCCGGACCGGTCGCCGTGGGGTCCGAGGCCGGGTATATGATCGCCGGAGAGGGGCATGTCATCTATGTCTCGGGCGATACCGACATCATGGCCGACATGGATTGGATGGGCGATCTGCACAAACCCGATATTGGCATTCTGTCGGCGGGTGGGCATTTCACCATGGACATGGCGCGGGCCGGCTATGCCGCCAAACGCTATTTCAACTTCAAGACCGTGATCCCCTGCCATTACCGCACCTTTGGTCTGTTGGCGCAGGATGCGGGCGTGCTGGTGGCGGCCCTGCCAGGCGTGCAGGTGATCGAGCCGCAAGTGTTGCAAGCCATTGTGATCTAAGCGAAACGCGGTGCCATCTTTGGCACCGCGTCCGCCCGCCGGGATCAGCGGTAGTTCACCACATCCATGGCGTGATCGCGGATCTGCCAAGATTCGGCCAACCCCAGATCACGGGCAAGGTACGGCGGAATATCCACCGGCCTGACCCAAGTGCGCCGCCTTCGGTGCCCAATCCGATGGGCGACCAGGGCACGCAGAATGGCAAGTATCCCGTAGCGCGCCACCAGATCGTCGAGGGCGTCAAAGGGCGAAAGATCATGTTTCAAGGCGTTCAATTTCAGGCTCCTTGACCAAAACGGGTGCATCGCCCCGGTTCGGTCGGTTGAAAAGGGTGAAGCCATCCCGACAGCGGCCAAGGCACGCAAATGGGCGGCGGTTGCGTTAAAGGTTGAAGGGGGTGGTCAGGGCTGGCCCGACCGGGGTCTGTTCGACAGGCGCGGTTTTAAGACGCGCGGGCAGCCGACAGAAGGTTGGCCCCAACCCAGATGCAACGGGGTGCGACGGTGCTGATGATGAACATGCGACGCCTCCTGTGGCTGGGGTGGACCGATGCGCGACATTACCGCGCAGGGGGTTTGGCGCAAGCAAAAGATTCGCGGTGCCGGTGGCGAGGTGCTGAATTGTGCCGCATTCGCCACAGGTCAGCCGGACAAGCGGCCAACGCCGTCAATCCCGGCGGGCTGCGAAGAAATCGCGCAGCAAAGCCTCGGACTGCGCGGCGCTGATACCGTCGTAAATCTCGGGGACATGATGGCATTGCGGATGCGAAAACACCCGCGCGCCAAACGCCACCCCGCCCGACTTCGGATCGGACGCGCCATAATACAGCCGCGCCAGTCGCGCCGCGGAAATGGCGGCGGCGCACATCGGGCAAGGTTCCAGCGTGACATACAGGTCATGGCCGCCCAGACGCTCGCTTCCCAAGGCAGCGCAGGCCGCGCGGATGGCCAGAACCTCGGCATGGGCGGTCGGATCGGACAATTCGCGCGTCCGGTTGCCAGCGCGCGCCACGATGACACCGTCGCGCACCACGACTGCGCCGACGGGCACCTCGCCTCGCGCGCCCGCTGCCTGCGCCTCTATCAGCGCCTCGTCCATGAAGGACCGGAAGCCGCGTTGCTCTTTCATGCCGTTCCAAATATCCTAAGGGTTCGGTGGGCAAAAGCCGCCGGGGTTGGCCGCCCCCGTGCCAAGGATGACAGTGATGGCCGGAAAAGAAAAGCCGAGCGCGCCCCGACCGACGATCCGGCAAGCCACGGCCAAGCCCGGCCCTGCCCCGCAGCGCGCGCCGGACAAGGACACCCCCGAAGGCGAGCGTATCGCAAAAGTGCTGTCGCGGCGCGGTGTGGCGTCCCGGCGCGAAGCTGAGCGCATGATCGAAGCCGGGGAAGTGACGGTCAACGGCAAGGTTATCACCTCGGCCGCGCTGAACGTCACCAAATCTGACCGGATCACGATTTCCGGCCACCCCCTGCCCGCCGAAGAGCCGGCGCGGCTGTGGCTGTATTACAAACCCGAGGGGCTGGTGACATCGGAAGCCGATGAAAAGGGCCGCGAGACAGTTTTTGACAATCTGCCCGAAGATATGCCGCGCGTCATGTCGGTCGGCAGGCTGGATTTGAACTCCGAAGGGTTGCTGCTGCTGACCAATGATGGCGAGTTGAAGCGCAAGCTGGAACTGCCATCGACCGGGTGGCTGCGCAAATACCGGGTGCGGGTGAACGGCAATCCGACCGATGTGGAACTGGAACCCTTGCGCAAGGGTATCACGGTTGACGGCGAACGGTTTCAGCCGATGGTGGTGACGCTGGACCGGATCCAAGGCGCAAACGCCTGGATCACCGTCGGCCTGCGCGAAGGCAAAAACCGCGAAATCCGCCGCGCGCTGAACGCGATCGATCTATATGTGAACCGTCTGATCCGGGTGTCTTATGGCCCCTTCCGTCTTGGAGAGCTTCTCCCCGGTGGGGTCGAGGAAGTGCGCCAGAAGGTGTTGCGCGACCAGTTGGGCGATGAGGCCCAAGCCGAACCCGAAGAGGATCGTCCCCGTCCGCGCGGCGGCCCGGCGCGGTCAGCCCCACCTTCCGGCGCGCCAAGGACCGGAGCGGCAGGCGGAAAACTGCCCGCAGGTGAGGGACTGCGACGGTTGTCAGAAACCTTTCAGAAGGCATTGAAACCAGACGGCGCGCGCGTTGTGGTCAAGCGATCAACCGCCAAGGCTTACGGTGACGAGGACCGGTCTGATGCCGAGGACCGCGCCCCAAGGTCGCGCGTCAGCACCTTTAAGCCTGCACCGGGCAAACCTGCCACGGGCAAACCATCCTCGGCCAAGCCATCCGTGGGCAAACCATCTGCGCGCGAATCCACCGGCGAGACGTACCGCAAAGCCGCCGCCAAAAGTGCCGCCAAATCCGCCTCTGCCGCCCCGCGCAAACCAGCGGGTCCAAAACCTGCCGCGCCGCGCAAACCCAGCGCCCCCAAAGGTCGCGGATAGACCACCCCGGCAAAGGGGCGAAAGGGGGGGATAATTCTTGGCAAATTCCCCGCCAAGTCCATTGGCAATCGCTTGCCCCCGCGCCTATAGTCTGACTGCCTGTTTCGGGCGCGTGGAGTGGGCATGTCAGGCAAGGCGCTGCAAAACTTCCTGTTTGTGCTGTTTGTCGGCCTGACCGCCTATGTGGCCTTTGGCGGGGGCATGTGATGGCACAACGGTTTGGCGGCCAATTCAGTCCCGATGGCCAAGGCCCTGGCCCGGACGGGTTGCAAAAACCCGTATCCCCCCAAACTCCGACAAAAACCGGCCTGCGCTCAGCCTTTATGTTCGCCTTGCCCTTGCTGTTTCTGGGACCACTTTTTGGCGGCGCGCCGGGCAGTCTGGTCATGTCTTTTGTCGCGGCAGGGCTGATGTTGGCGGCCGCACTTCTGACCCGCGAGGGGATCAAGGCGCAGCAGTCTTATGATGCGCGCCGCGTCGCGCGGCGTCCGGCCATTCCGCGCAAGATCTTCGGATCCGTCCTTGCCGGTCTGGCGCTGGCTGCGGGGGCGATGGTTTGGGCCGACGGGGTGATTTATCCGATGGCCTTTGGGGTCATCGGCGCGGCCCTGCATCTGGGATCTTTTGGCCCGGACCCACTTCGCGACAAGGGTGCCGAGGGCATCGACCGCTTTCAGACCGAACGCGTCGCCAAAGCGGTGGACGAGGCCGAGGCCTATTTGACCGCAATGGCCGATGCGATCCTGCGCGCTGGCGACCGCCAGATCGAAGGCCGGGTTGACCGTTTTGCCACCTCTGCGCGCAGCCTGTTTCGCGCCATCGAAAGCGATCCCGGCGATCTGACAGCCGCGCGGAAATATCTGTCGGTCTATTTGATGGGGGCGCGCGACGCGACGGTGAAATTTGCGGATCTGTACCGACAAAATCGCGACGCCCGCGCCCGCGCCGACTATGAGGCCTTGCTGACCGACCTTGAAACCACCTTTGCCGAGAAATCCAAGGCCTTTCTGGCCAACAACCACACCGATCTTGATGTTGAAATCGCCGTGTTACGTGACCGGCTTACGCTGGAAACCTGACCCATTGTACGAGGACCAAAATGGCCACTGAAATTCAAGCCCAAGCCCAAGCCACCCTGGATGAGGTGGCCAAAGTGACCGCCACCTTGCTGCCCGAACCTGGCACCGCACTGATGACTTTGGCGGATGCGACCCCAGCCCAAGCTGATGCCATCACCAAGCGCATGGCGGAAATCGACATGACCAACACGCAGTCGATCATCTCGTTCGGGGCGCGGGCGCAGGGCGAATTGCAGGTGATCAGCCAGCAGATGCTGCAAGGCGTCAAGAACAAGGATGTCGGCCCGGCGGGCGACAGCCTGCGCGAAATCGTGTCCACCATCCGGGGCTTTTCGGGGGATGAACTGGACCTGTCGCGCGGTCAGTCCTGGTGGGAAAAACTGACTGGGGCCGCCACGCCCATCGCGCAGTTTCTGGCGCGCTACGAAGAGGTGCAAAGCCAGATCGACAAGATCACCGGCACGCTTCTGACCCATGAACAGGTGTTGCTGAAGGACATCAAAAGCCTTGATATCCTGTATGAAAAGACCCTGAACTTCTATGATGAGCTTGCGCTGTATATCGCTGCCGGTACGGCCAAGATCGCCAGTCTGGACGCCAATGACATCCCCGCCAAGGATGCGGCCGTCAAGGCCGCAGCCGAATCCGAACAGGTGAAAATCGCGCAGGAATTGCGCGACCTGCGCGCCGCGCGCGACGATCTGGAACGCCGGGTGCATGATCTGAAATTGACGCGTCAGGTGACGATGCAATCCTTGCCGTCCATCCGTCTGGTGCAGGAAAACGACAAATCGCTCGTGGGCAAGATCAATTCGACCTTGGTGAACACCGTGCCGCTGTGGGAAACCCAACTGGCGCAGGCGGTGACGATCCAGCGGTCGAAAGAAGCGGCGGAATCGATCCGCGATGCCAATGACCTGACCAACGAATTGCTGACCGCCAACGCCGAAAACCTGCAAGAGGCTAACCGCGTCGTGCGCACCGAAATGGAGCGCGGCGTCTTTGACATCGAAGCGGTCAAATCGGCCAATGCCAGCCTGATCGCCACGATCGAGGAAAGTCTGGCCATCGCGGACGAAGGCAAGGCGCGGCGCGCGGCGGCCGAAGTGGAACTGGTGAAGATGGAGCATGAACTGCGCGACACCCTGTCCTCGGCCTCGGCGCGCGGCACGGCCTCTGGCGCCAATATCGGCGAAGCCTTGGGCGGCTGACCACAGGGAATGGCCCGATTTAGCGCCCGCAAGCTGCCCCGGGTCGCCGTTTTGGCGGCGCTTTGGGGGCTTGCGTCTTGTGGCAATGGGGCGGTGACCGCACCGCCCCCGCGCCCCTTGGCAGCGCCGCTACAGCCGGTTTTGGCACCGGAAACCCCGGCCAGCGCGGCAGAGCGGGCCTATTACGCGCAAACGCAGGAAACGCTGCTGTCCTCGGGGCTTTTGCGCACCGATGGCGGCGGGCAGGACGCGACTTTTGACGCGGAACGATTGGCGGCGACCTTTCTGAAAATCGCGTTTTATGACGAATATGACCCGGCATTGAATGGTCTGGTGCAGCAGGAATCCGCGTCAACCCTTGGCCGCTGGGTGCAGCCGGTGCGGGTTGCGGTCGAATTCGGCGCTTCGGTTCCGGTTGAAAAACAAGCGACGGAGCGTGCGCGCATAGCATCCTACCTGGCGCGGCTGTCGGCGCTGACCGGTCACCCGGTTAGTCTGGCCGACCGGCGGGGAAATTTCGTGATCTTTATCGGCAGCATTGACGAGCGTCAGGCATTGACCCCCCGGATAGAACAAGCATTGCCGGGGCTTACGCCGGATCTTGTGCAGGGCATCACCCGGATGGGTCATGCCAATTTCTGTCTGGTCTATGTCAACACCGACGAAAGCGGCGTCGTCAAACAGCGCGCCATGGCCGTTATCCCGTCCGAACTGCCCGATTTGATGAGCCTGATGTGCCTGCACGAAGAACTGGCGCAGGGTCTTGGTCTGGGCAACGACAGCCGCACCGCGCGCCCGTCAATCTTTAACGACGACAACGAATTTGCCACGCTGACCCCGCAAGACGAGTTGATGCTGAAAATGCTGTATGCGCCCGAATTGCACCCCGGCATGACTGAGGCAGAGGCGCGGCCCATCGTGGAATCTCTTGCAAGCCGCCTGATGGGCGGCGACAGTTGACCCTGCGCCGGTTGCGCGCATCGAAGGAGTAAGGCCATGGTTTTCGATTTCCTCAAAGGCGAATTTATTGATGTCATTTCCTATCTGGATGACACGCGCGACACGATGGTCTGGCGGTTCGAACGGCGCGGCAACGCGATCAAATACGGCGCCAAACTGACCGTCCGTGAGGGGCAGGCTGCCGTGTTCATCCACGAAGGCCAATTGGCCGATGTCTTTGGACCGGGGCTTTACATGTTGGAAACCAACAACATGCCGATCATGACCAGCTTGCAGCACTGGGATCACGGCTTTGACAGCCCGTTCAAATCCGAGATCTATTTCGTCAACACCACCCGGTTCAACGACCAGAAATGGGGCACCAAAAACCCGATCATGGCGCGCGATCCGGAATTTGGTCCGGTGCGTCTGCGCACCTTTGGCACCTATTCGATGCGCGTTTCTGATCCCGGCAAGTTCCTGACCGAAATCGTCGGCACAGATGGTGAGTTTACCGCCGACGAGATCAGCTTTCAGATCCGCAATGTGATCCTGCAAGAGGTGTCCACAGTTCTGGCGAAATCGGGGATTCCGGTTCTGGACATGGCGGCGAACACCGCCGATTTGGGTAAGATTATTACCACCGCCATCGCGCCGAAAATCGCGGAATACGGGATTTCGATCCCGGAGTTTTACATCGAAAACGTCTCGCTACCGGAAGAGGTTGAAAAAGTTCTCGACAAGCGCACCTCGATGGGGATTGCCGGGGATCTGAACAAATACATGCAGTTCAATGCCGCCGAAGGTATGGCGAACCCCAATTCGGGCGTCGGCGCGATGGTGGGTGCGGGGATGGCCGCTGGCATGGGGATGAACATGGCCGGGGGCGCCGGGCCTTGGGGCGCGCCCGCCGCGCCTATGGCGCCACCGCCGCCGCCGATGGCCGTCAAGGTCTGGCATCTGGCCGAAAATGGCGCGACGACGGGGCCGTTCACCCAGTCTGATCTGCAAGCTCAGGTGCTGGCGGGAAAGCTGACCCGCGCCACTCAGGTTTGGACGGCAGGGCAGGACGGCTGGCATGCCGCTGGTGATACCGAGTTGCAGGCGCTGTTCGCGCAAGTACCGCCCCCCCCACCCGGAGCCTGAAACTTGGCCAATGTTGCCGAAGCGAACCACTGGCCCTGCACCTCTTGCGGGGCCGATCTGACTTATGCGCCGGGGCAAACCGATCTGGTCTGCCAGCATTGCGGCCATGCGCAGGCCATCACAGCCGCCGCCCCCGCCAAAAAGACCCGCGCCATGGGCGAGATCCCCTTGGCCCGCGGTTTGGCAGATGCCGAAGATGTCGGAATTTCAGAGGAGGTCCGCAGCACCTCTTGCCCGTCCTGCGGCGCGGTGGTCGAGTTTAGCGGTGCCAGCCACGCCGCCCTGTGCCCGTTTTGCGCCACGCCTGTCGTGGTGGACACTGGCACGCACCGGCGGCTGAAACCGCAGGCGCTGGTGCCGTTCGCCCTGACCGAAGATCAGGCCCGTGACGCCCTATCCAAATGGCTGGGATCGCTGTGGTTCGCTCCCAATGGCCTGCTGGAATACACCCGCAAAGGCCGCAGCATGGCTGGGATCTATGTCCCGTTCTGGAGCTTTGATGCCGATACCGCCAGCCGTTATACCGGCCAGCGCGGTGAGCATTATTATGAAACCCGCACCGTGTCGGTCGTTGTCGATGGCAAGCGGCAGAACCGTGAAGAGCGGGTGCAGAAAACCCGCTGGTATCCGGCTTCGGGGCGGGTGGCGCGGTTTTTCGATGACATGCTGGTCATGGCCTCCAAAAGCCTGCCGGCGCGGTTGGGCAATGATCTGACGCCCTGGGATCTGGCCCGGCTGGAACCCTATACGCCTGAATATCTGGCCGGTTTTCAAGCCGAGGGATACACAATCCTGCTGCCCGATGGCCATGCCGAGGCGCGGGCGCGGATGGAAAGCGTGATCGTTCAGGATGTGCGCCGCGACATTGGCGGCGATGAGCAAAGGGTCAGTTCGGTCGATACCGATTGGCGGGACGAGACGTTCAAACACATCCTTCTGCCGGTCTGGACCGCCGCCTACAAATACTCCGGCCGCAGTTTTCAGTTCTTGGTGAATGGACAGACTGGCGAGGTTCAGGGCGAACGGCCCTACAGCTGGTGGAAAATCGGGTTTACCGTGCTTTTGGTGGCCGCACTGGTGCTGGGGGCCATTTATCTGAATGACCCAGCGGCCTTGGGCCTGCCAGACCCTGGTTGGATGGATTGACCGGCGCGGGCCGGTTGACTTTGCCGGCCCTGCACGCGATAGGCGCGGGACACCAAAGGGGGGCCGATGCGCGTTCTTGATCATGCCCGGATTGCTGAACTGCCGAACCCCTATTTCGGCAAAGTGCGCGACTGTTACGATCTGCCTGCCGATGTGGACCACCCCTTGGGGCGGCGGATTCTGATTTCGTCTGACCGGATCTCGGCCTTTGATCAGATATTGGCGGCGATCCCGTACAAGGGGCAGGTTCTGACGCAGCTGGCGCGCTGGTGGTTTGACCGTACCGCCGATCTTTGCGCCAATCACGTTTTGGCCTATCCCGATCCGAATGTGGTGATCGGGCAGCGCGTGAATATTCTGCCGGTCGAGGTGGTGGTGCGCGGCTATCTGGCGGGCAGCACGTCAACCTCGGTGCTGACGCAGTACAAGGCGGGCAAGCGGGCGATGTATGGACATGTCCTGCCCGATGGCCTGCGTGACAATCAGGCCCTGCCTGCGGCCATCATCACCCCCACGTCAAAGGCCTTTGACGGCGGCCACGACGAACCTTTGACCGCCGCCGACATCACCGCCCAAGGGTTGTTGAGCCTTGCCCAATGGGAGGAGGTGTCGGCAAAGGCGCTGTCCCTGTTCGCGCGCGGGCAAAAGCTGGCGGCGGAGCGCGGGCTTATCCTTGTCGATACAAAGTACGAATTCGGGACCGATGCGGCGGGCAACATCCTGATTGCAGACGAAATTCACACGCCCGACAGCAGCCGCTACTGGATTGCCTCGGGCTATGAGGCGGCGGTCGCCAGTGGCAGCCGACCGCCGAGTTTCGACAAGGACGTGATCCGGTCTTGGGTCGTGGCGCGCTGTGATCCCTATTCCGAACCGATCCCGACGATCCCGGCCGAGATGATCCTTGCCACCTCGGAGGTCTATGTTCAGGCGTTTGAAGCGATCACAGGCACGGCGTTTGTGCCCGATCAGACCGGTGCCACGCCCCTGGACCGGGTCCGGCACAATCTGACGCCTTATTTTGCCGCCTGACCCAGTGCCATGCCGCGCCTCCTCGACCACAGATGTTTGCGCTAACATGAATTCTTCGGATAAACTCGCCCAAAGCCCAAGGAGGACGCGATGATTCTTAGTTGTGGGGAAGCCCTGATCGACATGTTGCCGCGCACCAGTCCGGCGGGCGAGGCGTGTTTTGCCCCCTATGCGGGCGGGGCTGTGATGAACACGGCCATCGCCCTTGGTCGGTTGGGCGTCGCCTCGTCCTTTTTGACCGGGCTGTCCAGCGACCTAATGGGCGATGTTCTGCGCCAGACCTTGCAGGCGTCAAACGTCAATCTGGACTATGCCGTGGTGTCAGATCGACCCACTACGCTGGCCTTTGTGAAGCTTACCAATGGGTCGGCCAGCTATTTCTTTTATGACGAAAACACCGCTGGGCGGATGATGACGCTGGCAGATATGCCTGCCTTGCCAGACACAATCGGCGCGTTTTTCACTGGCGGGATATGGTTGGCGGTGGAACCTTGCGGCACCGCGCTGGAGGCGTTGTTGCTGCGCGAAGCCGGTCAACGGGTGGCGATGATCGATCCCAATGTGCGGCCCACCTTCGTGCGCGACCGGGCGGCCTATACCGCACGGATTAACCGGATGATTTCGGCCTCTGACATCGTGAAACTGTCGGACGAGGATGCGGACTGGCTGTATGGCAACTTTGATCCGCAGGCGATCCTGGCCAAGGGGCCAAAGGTGGTGCTGATGACCGAAGGGTCCAAAGGGGCGACGGCCTTTACCGCGCGGGGCAAGGTGTCGGTCACCGCGCCGCAGATCGTGGTGGCCGATACGGTGGGGGCTGGCGATACCTTTAATGCAGGCTTTCTGGCGGCGCTGGACCGGGCCGGTTTGCTGTCTAAATCCGCCGTGGCGCAACTGTCCGATGACGCCCTGCGCGCGGCCCTTTATTTGGGCACCCGTGCCGCGGCAATCACCTGTTCGCGCCCCGGTGCCAACCCGCCTTGGGCCAACGAGGTGTGAGAGCGCTTCTTCAGCGCGTCACCAAAGCCTCGGTTTTGGTCGATGGGGCGGTGGTGGGACAGATCGGCGCGGGGTTGGTGATCCTTGTTTGCGCCATGCAGGGTGACACCGACACCCAAG
>JANNBI010000247.1:0-7528 GCA_031385345.1 Paracoccaceae bacterium
CTGCGCCGGGTTCATCGGCTGCACGGTCACGCCGTCGGTGGCGGTCAACCCGTCAAGCCGCGCATCATAGCTTTCGCCCCAGTAGATGCCGTTCTTGGTCACCGGCAGCAGCCCGCTGTGCCAATCGGCCGCCGTTGCCACAATCAAACGGTCGGCGCTGGTGATCTCGGCCAGGGCCGCCACTTTGTCGCCCCAGCAATTGAAAATCGGGGCTGCCGCCCACATCAGCTGCGACCGCCACCAGCCATCGCCCAACCAGATCTCGATCCGGTTTTCGCCGGGCTTCAGCAGGTCGGCAACGGGATAGGACTGATAGGCGATGCGGTCGTCATAGACCGTCCAGCCCGGCGTCAGCAGCGCCTTGCCGACGCGCTGTCCATTGATGAACGCGATGTACAATCCCTGCGCGGTGGCGGTCAGAACCTCATCCCCGGTCACGCGGTCGATGGTGAATGTCCGCGCCACAAAAGACGCTCGCGTGCCCTGCCCGGCGTCACATGCCGGCGCAATCATTGCCCCGCGCCAATGGCGCGAGATCCCCCTGTCGTGCAGGCTCATGTCGAAACTCCCCCGTGATGCCAGCCCTCTCCCAAGGAGTGTGCATCGTTATACGTATATCGTTCTACAGAATTTGATTCCATGCAACAGGAATTTTTGCTACGCTTGCCAAATCTGGTCCGGCATGGGCATATCGCCCGGCATATCAGTCAGAGGACAGCATGGCCGACGGAGAGGGCGCGCGCCCGTCACGGGTCACCATTCGCACCGTTGCCGCGGATGCGGGCGTTTCCGTCGCCGCCGTGTCCAAGGTGCTGCGCAATGCCTATGGCGTGTCCGATGCCTTGCGCACAAAGGTTCTGGCGTCGATTCAACGGCTTGGCTACCGCCCCAATGTGGCGGCGCGCGGCATGCGCGGCAAATCCTTTACCGCCGGGATCCTTGTCACCGACTTTGAAAACCCCTTCCTTTTTGACGTGATCGCCGGGATCAACGCCACCTTTGAAGCCGCCGGTTACAAGTCCCTGATCGGCGTTGGCAACGGAATTGGCCCCTTAGAGGTCCGCCTGATCGAGTCGATGATCGATTTTCGCATGGACGGGCTGGTGCTGGTGGCCCCCAGATTGGCCAATGAAGAGCTGGCAAACTACAGCCGCCAGATCCCCTCGGTGGTGATCGGCCATCACGAGCCTTTGGCGACCACCTTCGATTCGGTCAATTCCGATGACCGGCGCGGTGCGGCGATGGTGGTGGAAAGCTTTTTGCGCAGCGGTTGGCAAGACATTGCGATGATCTCTTTGGAACCGCTGGACGCCTCGGCAACCAATGTCAGTGACCAGCGGGAAATCGGGTATTTGCAGGCCATGCAATCCGCCGGCCTGTCGCATCTGGCCCGCATCACGCATATGCCGCTGGACCGGGCGCCCGTGGTCAACGACACGTTGCACAGCTATCTGACCGCAGCCAGCCGCCCGCGCGCGGTGTTTTGCTGGTCGGATCTGCACGCGATTGAATTGCGCAATCTGGCGCATTGTCTGGGCATCAAGGTGCCGGATGATCTGGCCATCTCGGGCTATGACAATTCCCGCATTGCCGCCTTGCCGCTGATCGACCTGACCTCGATTGATCAGTCGGGTCGGCTTTTGGGCGTCCGCGCCGCCGAGATGCTGTTGACCCGGATCGAAGGCCGCAGCGACGCCATCCATGAATTTATCGAACCGCGGCTGGTCAGCCGGTCCAGCGGTTAGGCCTCCCAGTCGCCTTCAAATCCCTTGGGGATCATCAGGTTGTGGCGGCCAAAATTGGCGATGTCGCGTTCGCCGCACAGGGCCATCGTGGTGTCGATTTCCTTGGCGATCACGTCCAGCGCGGCGGTGACACCAGCCTGCCCCATCGCCCCCAACCCATAAATGTAGCTGCGCCCGATCATCGTGGCCTTGGCCCCCATAGCCAGCGCGCGCAGCACGTCCTGACCCGACCGGATGCCGGAATCCAGCCAGATATCGGCCTGATCGCCCACCGCGCGCACAATGCTGGGCAAACGCCGGATCGACGACAGGGCCCCGTCCAACTGCCGCCCGCCATGGTTCGACACGATCATCGCATCGGCCCCGAAATCGGCGGCGCGGCGGGCGTCCTCTTCGTCAAGCACGCCTTTCAGGATCAGCTTGCCGCCCCACATGTCGCGGATGCGGGCAATCTTGCCCCAGTCCAGTTGCGGGTCAAACTGTTCCGCCGTCCAAGACCCCAGACTCGACAGGTCCTTGACCCCCTTGGCATGGCCGACAATGTTGCCAAAGGAATGCCGTTTCGTCCGCGCCATCCCCGCCGCCCAACGCCATTTGGTCGCGATATCCAGAATGTTCAGCAGCGTCGGCTTGGGCGGGGCGGACAGGCCGTTCTTCAGATCTTTGTGCCGCTGCCCCAGAATCTGCAAATCCAGCGTCAGCACCAGTGCCGAGCATCCTGCCTTTTTGGCCCGCTCCAGCGCCGATCCGACGAAATCCCAGTCTTTCATCACGTACAGCTGAAACCAGAATGGCGCGGTGGTATGGGCGGCCACATCCTCGATTGAACAGATCGACATGGTGGACAGGGTAAAGGGCACGCCGAATTTCTCGGCCGCGCGCGCCGCCTTGATCTCGCCGTCCGCCGATTGCATGCCGGTAAACCCGACCGGGGCCAGCGCCACCGGCATCGCGACCTGTCGGCCCAGCATCTGCCCGGCGATACTGCGGTTGGTCATATCGACCGCGACCTTCTGGCGGAACCGCAACTGCGCGAAATCACTGACGTTTTCGCGAAAGGTCTGTTCGGTGTAAGATCCGCTTTCGCAGTAATCGAAGAACATTTTCGGCACGCGGGCCTTGTGCAACCGGCGCAGGTCTTCGATGCAGGTGATCACGGGCATGGCGGTTGTCCTGTCAATTCAGTGCGGCCCGCCAGGCTGTGGCATAGGCTGCCAGCCGGGGGTCAATCTGCGGTGCCTTGGTGGTAGCGCCCTTTGGCCCGCCCTCCAAGGGGGCAAACAGCAGCGCCGCCCCCGCCGCCGTTCCGGTCCGAGAGGTTGAGGGCACCACCCCCCGCCCCGTCGCCGCCGCCAGCATCTGGCAATACCACGGGTTTGCGGCAAAGGGGCCTTCCACGATGCTTGGCCCCTGCGCGCCGATCTGCGCCAGGCATTCCGCCGTCACCAGGGCAAGGTAGTAGCCCAAGGCAACCTCGGTTTCCTCGGCGGTTCGCACCGCATCGCTCCACCCCGGTTTGCGCCCCTGAAACGGCCCGGAATCGCCCACGACGGACGGCCACAGCATCAGCCCCCGCGCCAGAACGCCCTGCGCATCCGCCGGGGTGGCCCGGGTGTCACGGCCCTCGCGGATCATCTCATATTCCCGCCCGCCCATGAACCGGGCCGAGGGGACGGGTTGGCCCAGCGCGTTGACGTTGATCAGCGTATCGCGCGCCGGGTCCAGCGTCACCGACGCCGCCCCCATCGCCATCACCACAACCCAAGTCCCGGTCGAGATGACCGAAAACGGCGCTTCCTGCGCCATCAGATGCGGCAGAAGGGACGCGTTGCTGTCGTGGATCCCCACCAGAACCGGCACCGCGCCAATCCCGGTTTCGGCCTGCAAATCGGGCAACAGATTGCCCAGAACCTCGCCGGGGCGGCGGGCCGGGGCGATCTTGTCGGCAATCCCAATCCGGGCCGGCAGATCCGAGAATGTGCTCGCAACCGGGTTCCACAGATCGGTGTGACAGCCCAGCGAACACAGATCGCAGGCGCGTTGCCCGGTCAGCCGAAACCCCCAGTACTGCGGCCATGTGACCACCGTATCCAGCCGCGCCAACAGCCCCGGATCCCGCGCCAGTTGCCAAAAGATCTGCGCCCCAAGGTTCAGCCCCCCCGGCAGCCGCGCCGATCCGGTCAGCGCAAAGTCCGGCCGCACCGCGTCATAATCCGCCCGCAGGCTATCCGGCCCGGCATCTTCATAATCCAGCACCGGCGCGGCCAGACCTCCATCCGCCGCCAGTAGCACCGCACAGGCGCCATGGGTGGTGATCGAAATCCCGTCGATGCCATGCGCCGCCTGAAACGCCCGCAGCCCGTCCAGCAGAAACCGCCAGATCCCCTCGGTGTCGAAATGGGCATAGGGCGGGCCTTGCAGCACGGTATTCGCCCGCGTGATCACGCTGATCTCGGCCCCCGCAGCATCAACCAGCGCCAGTTTGGCGTTGGTCTTGCCGATATCAATGACAGCGATCCGGGTCATGGCAGGTGAAACATCGGCACCAGCGGCGTGGCCACGGGTTCATTGTTGGAATGAACCTCCATGATGTCGGCCATATGCGCCCACCAGCGTTGCATCAGCGCGGTCTGTGGCAAGGCGTCCATGCCGTGATCGTCGGTCCGCCACAAAACCCCGAAAAGGATGCGCGTTTCGGGGTCCAGATGGATCGAATAATCGCTGACCCCGGCCTGTTTCAGCAGATCCACCAGTTTCGGCCAGATCTGATCATGGCGCTTGCGATACTCGGCTTCCATCCCCGGATTAAGCCGCATCTTGAAGGCGTATTTCTGCATCATTTGCCCCGCAACAGACGTGGCACCGCGATGACACCGATCAGCAGCAGGCCCAGAAAAATGCTCATCACGATGCCCGGCACGTTCAGCAGACCAAAGCCAAAGGTCACCAGACCGATGATGAAAGCCGCCAGCACGACGCCCGGTATCGTGCCCGATCCGCCCAGAATATTGACCCCGCCCAGCACAACCATGGTGACCACTTCCAGCTCCATCCCCGTCGCGATTGACGGGCGCGTGGACCCCAGCCGAGAGGTCAGGCAGACCGCTGCGATCCCGCTCATCAACCCGGTCAAAAGGAACAGCACAAACCGCACCCTGTCCACCCGGATGCCCGAAAACAGGGCTGCGGTCGGGTTGTTGCCGATGGCATAAACAGTGCGGCCAAAGTTGGTCCGGTGCAGCAGCACAAAAAAGGCCAGCGCGCACAGAACGAACAGAACCATCTCGAAAGAGATCACCCACCAGACATAGCCCTGCCCGAAAAAGGCGAAGCTTTTGGGATAACCGTTGAAGGCCTGATCGCCCAGAATGATGTAGGACAAGCCGCGAAACAGGCTCATCGTGCCGATGGTCACGACGATGGAGGGCAGCTTCATTCCTGCCACCAACACCCCATTGACCGCCCCACACGCCAGCCCCGTCGCCAGCCCGACCAGCACCAGCACCGGCGTTCCCGCCCCCGCCGTCATTGCGATACCCATTGCAGTTGATGCCAGCGCGATGATCGAGGCGACGGAAAGGTCAATTTCACCGGCGATGATCAGCATCGCCATGGCAAAGGCGATCATCGCCTTTTCGGTAAAATTGAAGGTCGCGTCCGACAGGTTCCAGGCGTTCAGGAAATAGGGAGAGGCAAAGGAATTGATGGTGAAAATCACCAAAAACACCAGCAGCAACAGCGCCTCCCAGGACCGCAGACCCCGCGCAAAGGGCGATTGCAGACGGTCCGGGATCAGGCGGCCCTTCGTTGGATGGGTGGGTTGGGTGGTCATTGTGCCTCCGCCGATTTCAGGATGATGCGGCCCTTGTCGCGCGACTGGCTGGCGTTGAAGGCCACGGCCAGCAAGATCGCCGTGCCCGAAATCGCCATCTGCCAGAACGGAGAGATCCCGATCACCGGCAGCGCATTCTTGATCACGCCCAGAAAGATCGCGCCCAGAAACGCCCCGCCGACCGATCCGATGCCCCCGGCGATGGAAATGCCGCCGATCACGCAGGCCGCCACCACGTCCAGTTCAAATCCGCCCGCAATATCGACATAGGCCACGGCATAGCGCGCGACCCACAGATAGCCCGTCAGCCCCGCCAGCGCGCCCGAGATGACAAAGGCCGCGAATTGGGTGCGCCCCACATTGATGCCGGTGTAAACCGCCGCATGGGCATTGCCGCCCACCGCGAAGAACGCCCGGCCCAGTGCTGTGCGCGTCAGCACCACCGCGAAAATCGCGATGACCGCGATGGCAATCCAGCTCATCACCGGCAGGCCCAGAATATAGCCGCGCGGCAGGGCCTTGAAGCCGTCCGTCATTTCATGCGCGTTGATCCATTTGCCGTCGGTCATCAGGAAAATCACGCCCCGGTAAATGGTCATCGTGCCCAAGGTGACAACGATGGACGGGATGCCGACCTTCCAGACCAACAACCCGTTGATCGCCCCCAGACCTGCCCCCAGCACCACAACCGCCAGCAAGATCAGCGGCAAAGGCACGCCCGCGCCGTTCAGCAAGGCCGCGACCATGCCCGACAGCGCCAGATTGGCCGCCACCGACAGGTCAATACATTTGGTCAGGATCACCACCATCTGCCCGATGGCAAGGATCATCAAAGGCGCAGTATCGTTGAACACATTGGCCAGATTGTTCGGCGTGACAAAGGCCGGAAAGCGAAAAGCGATGCCCACCGTCATCACGAATATCGCCAGCGCCAGCAGCGCCTCGCGTGATTTCAAAAGCCCGGTCATGCCGCTTCTCCTATGCCTGCCGCCGCGCGCACCAGCGCCTCGGGCGTCATTTGCGCGCCGGACACTTCCGCCACCATCCGCCCCTCTCGCATCACAATCACCCGGTCCGACATGCCCAGAATCTCGGGAATTTCGGACGAGACCATGATCACCGCCAACCCTTGGGCCGCCAGTTCCGCCATGAATTCATGCACCGCCGCCTTGGACCCGATGTCGATGCCCTTGGTCGGCTCGTCCAGAATGATCACCCGCGGATGCGTGGCCAGCCATTTGGCGATCACCACCTTTTGCTGATTGCCGCCCGACAGCAGCCCGACATCCTGATCCAGACTTGCCGCCCGCAGATCCAGCCGCTGGGTATATTCGCGCGCCAGTTTGAATTCTTCCGCCAGCCGCAGAAAGCCGCTGCGCGAGGTGCGGCCCAAAGACGGCAGCGTGACGTTCTGAAAGATTGGCAAACCCTTGACCGCGCCCTGTTTGCCGCGATCTTCCGGGACATAGACGATCCCGGCCGAAATCGCCTCGGATGTGGACCGGATCACCGCCACCTTGCCGTCGATGGTGCAGGCGCCCTTTTCCGGCTTGGTGATGCCGAACAGGGCCTGCATCACCTCGGACCGACCGGCACCGACAAGGCCATAAAACCCCAGAATCTCGCCCTTTTTCAGGGAAAATCCGATATCGGCAAATTCGGTTGGGTGGCTGTAGCCTGCCACGCGCAAAACCTCGGCCCCGACGTTATGAACGCGGGTCGGGAAGATCTGGTTGACCTCGCGGCCCACCATCATCTGCACCAACTGGCCTTCGGTGATATCCGCAATCCGCCCCGCGCCGACAAACTGGCCATCGCGAAACACGGTGTAATTGTCCGCGATGCGAAAGATCTCGTCAAACTTGTGGCTGATGAACAAGATCGCCTTGCCTTGGGCCTTCAGCGTTTCGACCAGCGCGTATAACTCGTTGATTTCCTTGTGCGACAGGGC
>JANNBI010000264.1:0-1766 GCA_031385345.1 Paracoccaceae bacterium
GGCCCCCTTGGAGCAATCCGAGGGGGCCTTTTGCAGTTTACGGTGGAGACATTTCGGCCCGATTCTGCGGGACACATGACTGCTAACCCATTGATCTGCATCAGGCGCTATCGGCTGAAAGTGTCCCGCAGGACTGTTGATTTCATTGGATTTTATGCGGTTTTGGTAGGCCCGGAGGGATTACCGAATGTAGTGCGCGGGCCTTATTTTGTTGGGAGATGTGTCCCGCACGGACTACCTGCGGGACAGTTACCATTTCAGATTTGACAGGGAGTCCATGGCGGCGGCGGCCAGGGTGGAGCGGTTTGCGCCCTTGGTGTAGATCTCTGAGGTTGACGCATTTGTGTGCGCCATGACGGCCATGATCTGATGCTGGGTGCATCCGGCCTCGGCCAGCATGTCGCCCACGGCCTTGCGGACGCCGTGCGAGGATCGGTTGACCAGGCCCGCCGATGCGCACCATTTCTGGACCCGGGTGCGCAGCGCTGCGGGCGTGGCGAAGGGTTTGCCCTGATCGGTCAGCAGGGATGTGGGGCCGATCCCGCGGGCCGCGCGTGTCGCCTCTATCAGCGGGGGCAGCATGGGGATGGAGACAAAGGCGGACCCTTTCTTGCGCGGTTGCCATTCCAGCCAAAGGTGTCCCTGGCGCGTGGTTTCCTGATCGCGGCCAAGCCAGACCAGATCGCCGATGCGGCCTGCCGTGAACGCTTCCAGCGTCAGCCAGAGGTGGGCGGTTGTGCCGGGCGGGTGGGTGTCTTTGAATTTGCGCATGTCGTCGGCGGACCATGGCACGGCACCGCCCTTTGGGTTGCGGTTGATCTTGCCGATTCCGGCGGCGGGGTTGGCATCGATCTCGCCCCGATCCATGGCCCATTTGTACAGGGCGCGGATGGATTTTATCAGGTTATCGGCAGCGCCGGGGTTGCCCGCCCAAGTGTCGCGGATCCGAACGAAGGCGCTGGTCGGGGCGTTCATATCGCAGGCGCCGTATCTTGTGCCGTCATCATCCGTGAAGTCACAAAGCCGGGTCAGGATCGACTTGCGCTGTTTCAGGGTGAGAGGCGACATCTGGCCGGAGCTTGCCATGTCGGCCAGGAATTTCAGATAGCGGCCGGTGAGCCAATCAAGCGAATGTTCGATGCCCTTGGCCTTTGGCGGTTGCCAGAGCTGCCCGGCCCTTGCGGCGTGATAGTGGTGGGCGAAATCGGGGTGGTCCGGGGTGACCGGGATATGGATGCGCAGGTCGGCGTTCCCCTCGGCCCGGACGCGGATGCGGGGGGAGCCGTTGCGGTGCCGTTCGATCAGCAGGCCGGGGAAATCGACGCGCATATCCATCACCTTTTCGCCCATTTCTTCGGGGTCGATGGTTGCACAATGGTGTCCGGCTGGTCCAGCGGTTTGGCGCTGGTTGTGTCCACCGTGATCGTCCCGTCGCGCGACACGGCAAAGGATGCGATATGCAGCCCCGCGTCATGGGCGGCGGCAAGGGCGCGCAGGATGGCAGCTTGTGAGGCAGGGGGCGAGGGCATGTCAGGCCTGCTTTCGTGTGAGGGTAGGGCTGGGGCGTTTGGTCATCGGCTGTATCCAAGATATTCGTCCAGCCAAAACTCCAGAGCATCTGGCAGACCGTCCGTCATGGCGGCGGTGTAGCCTGCTGCCCAGTGTTCCGGGCAGGTCACCGGGTTGGTCAATGTCTCGGCATCAGCCCTGGTCATTCCCCAGTGCTCACCGCAGAAGGTGACGAATTCCCGCATCTTGGCAGCGAA
>JANNBI010000294.1:0-5753 GCA_031385345.1 Paracoccaceae bacterium
GTTCCGGGCAGAACGATAGCCGCCGCCAGAACCAGCATCGGATGGATCGGGGGCTTTGCGGTCTGGGTCATGCGCTTTGGCTTTCTTTCGGGTGGGTGGCGGCGGGGTGGCTGGCGGCGCTAAGGTCTGACCAAAGGTCAACCAGCGCGGTCATCAAGGGGCGCAGAACCTCGGGCGACAGGGCCGTGCGGCCCATTTCGGCGTCGCGGAACAGCAGATAACGGCCCCGGTCCGCCTCCTCGATCAGCCAGACAATCCGCACCCCGGTCGGGGCGATGACCAGCTCTTTCAGCCGGTCATGGGGCAACGCGGCCAGAAGACGCCGCAGCACAGGCTCTGGCGGCACGGCATCGGGGGTGTCGCAGCGAAGGGCGCATTCGGCCGGAAATCCGGCGGGCAGGGCGATGTGAACCGGCAGGTTGGGGAACCGCGAAAACGTCTCCATCCCGGTGGGGCGCATCATCAGATCGAAGGTGCCGCGCACCAAAAGCGGCGCAGGCAGCGTCACCAGCAGCCAAAGCGTGGGGAGTTTGCGAAAGCTGAGGGCGTCGGGCACGACCTGAATGTCAAAGATATGACCCTCAAACTGCCCGGACAGGCGTGGAAAACCGGTTTCTGTGACCGCTTTCAGACCCTTGGTCAGCAGCGGTTGGCAGCCATCCAGAAACCCCGCCCGCGTCTGCCGCCGAAGTTGCGCCGCCCCGGATGATCGCCACATCAAGCCGACGAAGGCGACCCCAAGCAGGATCATCAGCACGGCCGGTCCCCAATTGTCCATTCCACCCCCAGTGAACGAAATGGCCCGCCACCATGGCGGGCCAATCCAGTGATCTTAACCCCTGGTCAATAGCCCTTAGGGCGCGGCCAAGGCATGGTGAACTGCGCGCCGCGATTGACGAACCGGTAGCGCCAGAAGTGGAACCACAGCGACACCACGATGTAAAAGCCCACCATGGCCACCAGCTGCGTGCCATATCCCAGGAACACCGCGAAATAGGTCACGGCGCACAGGCTTAGCAACAAGATCGCCGGGATCGGGTGGAACGGATGCACATAGCCGCGCTTGATGGTGTCGAGCGGCCATTTTCTGCGGAACATGATCATGTTCAGCGGCATGAAGGTATAGCCCAGTAGCCCCGACAGGATCGAGAAGGTGATGATCTGATCCAGCGGCAGACGAAGGGCGAACAGACAGGCAATCGGCACCAGAAAAATGATCGCACGGTAGGGGGTGCGGTAGGTCGGATGCACGGCCCCGAACCAGGACGGAAGATAGCGGTCCCGCCCCATCGAAAACCAGGCCCGCGACGCATCATTGATACAGCCGTTGGCCGAGGCGAGCGTGGCAAACAAGGTGCCAATCCCCAGCAACCACACCAGGAACGACGATCCCGACAGCCGGGCCGCGTCAAACAACGGTGTCCCCGAGGTGCCAAGATATTCCCAAGGCATCAGACCAACACTGACAAACCATGTCAGCGTGGCCGCGATGACCAAGGTCATGATCCCGGCCAAGGTGCCAAAGGGCAAGGACCGCGCGGGTGATCGGACTTCCTCGGCGGCCTGGGTCGTACCTTCGATCCCAAGATAGTACCACAGACCGAAATGCATCGCCGCTAGGATCCCCAAAGACCCGTAGGGAAGGGCTGCCTGACCGCTCATCAACTCGGCATGCTGCATCAGACCGGGGGCCGAAAACGGCGCGGTCATCAGGAACAGCAGGATGATTGCGCAGAAGGCAAAGGCGGTGATCACCAGATTGAAGGTCAGTGTCGCCAGCACGCCCCGGTAGTTCAGCCATGCCAGAAACATGATCGACAACACGATGAAGGGATCGTCGTTCAGGGTGCCTTCATGCCCGGCAAGCCCCGCCACGGTCTGCACCAGATACCCCACGGTCCAGGCATTCGCCGCCTCCAGCATGGTATAGGCGAACACCAGATAAAGCCCGACGTTGAACGCCATCAGCGGGCCAATGATATGTTTTGCCTGGGTATATTGCCCCCCGGCGGCGGCCACAGTCGATGTCACTTCGGAATCGATCATCGCCACGCAGGTGTACAAGATCCCCGCGAACCAGCACGAGATCAGCGCCGCATAGGCCCCGCCTTTGCCGACGCCAAAGTTCCATCCCATATATTCGCCAACCAGCACGATGCCCACACCCAGCGCCCAAACATGGGCCGGGCCAAGCACGCGCAGCAGGCCAACCTTTTCGGTCGTATTTGCCGTATCTGCCATTTTCGTCCCCTAAAGCTTGTGCTGTTCGGTCATCGCCTCAAGCTCACCTTCGCGCGAGGAGGTCAGAACCTCTTCGGAATAGGTGCTGTCGGTCTTGATCCAGTCCGCGATGATCAGAAGGCCGAACACGGCCGATCCGGCCCATGCGGCATATTCAAGGTAAGTCCAGAAATCCATGGTTCCCCCTATTTCCCGTTGCCGAATTTCTCAGCGATTACATCGCGGTACTCACGGTCTGACAGTTGAAGCATCATCACGAAATAGCCGATCAGAACCACGGCCATGAAGCCAAGGTTGAGCCAGGAAAACGAGTAGTCGAACCGGGTCATGATCAGATCATGCGCCGATGCCGGATCGGCAAAACCAAGCTGGTTCCACTTGGCTACCATCGCTTCGTTCTGCCCAAGGGTTTCCCAGGTCGGGTTTTCCACCACCGTGGTCACTTTTGCCGACCCCGACAGTCCATAGATCAGCGGGATGTAAAGCGAGCCGATAGCCAGCACCATCAGCACGATCACGTCGATGATCTGGCCGAATTTGCTTTGGGCCGCCGCCACATAATGTGCCATCTGGGTCATCCCTTCCGGTTTTGGGCGGCATCAAGAAACTTGATGTCCAGCCCATACATGAAATCGCGGTCCTCGCGGTAATGCTTCAGCATCGCCATGATGGCCGCGGTGTTCAGGATCAGCACGGTGGCGCCGCCGATAAGCAACAGCACCCGCGCGCCCGGTGTTGGCGCCAGCGACCAGGTCGCCACCGCCACAAAGATCACCGCAAGCCACAGGCCAACCACAAAGCCCCACGCAACCTGAACGTCGCGTTTGTGCATCGCTTCGATTCGAGCAGTAAGATTCGACACTTGTTCCCTCCCGAAGGCCTTGTGTTGTTCATTTCGCGGTGGCCCAACCCTACGAAATTCCCTGTCCGTCAAGTTTTTTTCATTTAAGGAACATCCGCTGCGACATTCTGTCAAGAAAACAATCACGGTTTCGGGAAGAACGCTTAAATTTCCGGCGAAAATGAAAGCCTTGGGTGGCGCGGTGGCGGTCATTTCAGGGGCGCGAAATCCCGCCGATCTTCGCCCAAACGCGGGTTTACTTGCCGCCGCGGCGCGGCTGCGGACTGCGTCCGGCGATCGGCTTTGACGATAATAGGTGCCGCTCTTCCGCAGATCGCCACTTTCGGACATTGACAGATTGCCCGCCAGGATCAATTCGGGCAGATCAATTGGCCCAATGGCAAGATTGCAATTGGCCAACCCGGCTCGGGGTATCAAAAGGGCGCGGTTTGAAAGACGAAGATCCGTTCCTGTGCAAACGCGGCACGACACCCGGACGACAAAAGAAAGAAACGCTGATGCGCACCCTATTCAAGACCTTGACCCTTGGGATGCTTGGCGTCTGGTTCACGCTGTCCGCCGCCAGCTCGGCCACGACAGAGTTTTCCATAGCACTGCAAGAAGGCGGCACGGCGGCTTGGGAAGCGGCGGCGATGCAGGAATTGAAGCTGGACCTGGATCACGGCCTCACGCTCAACATCCGTCCGGTGGCCGACAGCAAGGCCGGTCAAGTCGCGCTGCAAGCGGACGAGGTTGACGCGATCCTGTCCGATTTCGTCTGGGTGTCGATCCAGCGCAACGCGGGCGCGGATTTTACCTTTGTGCCGCATTCGCTGGCGGTTGGTGGGCTGATGGTGAAACCGGGCGGCCCGGTCGCCTCGGTCGCGGATCTTCGGGGCAAGGTGCTGGCGGTTGCGGGTGGACCGGTGGATAAAAGCTATCTGATCCTGCAAGCCTATTATGCCGCCAAGACCGGCCGCATTCTGGCCGAGGATATCTCTGCCGAATTTGGCGCGCCGCCGCTGATAAACGAATTGCTGGCGACGGATGCGGCGCAGGCTTCATTGAACTTCTGGCATTTCAATGCCCGCGCCAAGGTGGCGGGTGGGACAGAGCTGATGTCGGTCAAGCGAATGCTGGCAGAGCTGGGCGTCAGCAAACAGCCGCCCCTGCTGGGCTGGGTGTTTTCCGAAGCCCGCGCGCGTGAAAACCCCGCAGCCTTCACCCGCTATCTAGACGCCTCTTTCGACACCAAGGCCAAATTGTTGACCGATGATGCGCTATGGGACAAGATCCGCCCCAAGATGAATGTTGGTGAGGATGACGCGCTGTTTATCGCCCTGCGCGATGCCTACCGCGCGGGCATCGTCGCGGGCTACGATCAGGCCGACATTCAGGCGGCCACCGAAACCTATGCCCTGCTGGCCAAATTCGGCGGGGCGGATCTGATCGGGGACAAGCCGGACCTGGCGGCGGGGACGTTCTGGGACGGTTATCGGAAATGACATCGGTCTAAAGGGGCGGAATACGATGCGAGCCCCCGCCCCCACCACGACCCTGCGCGCCTTGGAATGGCTGTCCTTGCCGCTGATGGTGGCCATCTGGCAGGTCACGGCGCTGGTCGTGCAATCGCGGTTTCTGCCCACGCCGCTGGCGGTGGCTGACCATATCGTCACGCTGACCCGCACCGGCCATCTGTTGGATGATTTCGGTCAGACCTTGCTGCGGGCTTTGCTGGGCTTTGTTATCGCGATGGTGATCGGCACCGCCTTGGGGCTGGTCCTGGGGCGTTACCGGGTGGCGGACCATCTGTTCGGCAATTGGGTCGTGGTCGGTTTGAACATGCCGGCCATTGTGCTGGCGATCATGTTCTACATCTGGCTGGGGCTGACAGAGGTTGCTCTGGTGCTGGCGGTGGTGGTCAACAAGGTGCCATTGGTGGCGACCACCGTGCGCGAAGGGGTGCGGTCGTTCCTGCCGGACTATGACGAGTTGGCCGATGCCTTCCGCATGCCGCCCGCGCGGCGGTTCCGGCTGATCTTTGTGCCACAGCTTATGCCCTTCATCCTTGCCGCCGCGCGCACCGGTCTGGCATTGGTCTGGAAAATCGTTCTGGTGTTCGAGGTCTTGGGTTCGGACGGCGGGGCCGGGTTTCGCATCAGCATCTTTTTCCAGTTTTTCGACATGCTGGGCATCCTTGCCTATACCACGGTGTTCATCGCGGTGGTCATGGCGCTGGAATACGGCGTTCTGCGCCCGGTCGAGCGGAGGGTGCTGGCATGGCGGCTGGTCCGGGCCTAGATCTGTCGATTGACCGCATGGCCTTTGCCGGCGGCGCGCCGGTGTTTGACGGCTTGCGGTTGCAGGTCGCGCCGGGGGAGGTGCTGGCGCTGATCGGTGCCTCGGGCCTGGGCAAGACCACGCTTTTGCGGATCATCGGCGGCTTGGAAACCGGATTTACGGGCAGCGTGACCGTCGGCGGCGTCCCTGCAAGTGCGGCCCCGGTGCCGGGATTCGTGTTTCAGGACGCGCGCCTGCTGCCCTGGCTGAACGTGGCGCAGAACATCCTTGCCGTCTCACCCGACCTGTCCGTGGCGCAGATTGCGCAGCTGCTGGCGCAGGTCGGCTTGGCGGGGCTGGATGCATCCTATCCCAGCCAGCTGTCGGGCGG
>JANNBI010000306.1:0-19746 GCA_031385345.1 Paracoccaceae bacterium
CATCCTCGGCCCGGGCCATCGCCAGATATTCCGCGGCTGTGGGGTCTTTGGCAAGGCGGTCCAGAACTCCGTCACTCCACTGCGCATAGGTCTTGTCCAGCAAACCAAGGTCCAGCAGCCATTCGCCGGGATAATCCACGATGTCCACATGCAGGCGGCGCGGCCCGGACAGGCCACCCAGAAAGCCGGATGGTTGCACCAGAAAGGACAGGCGCAGTTCGGACACGGCGCGCGTCGACTGCGGCCAATGCGGGGTATCGCCGGTCAGGGCCGCAAGGTGATCTTCATAGGCAAAGCGCGGCAGGGTCATATCCGGTTGGGGCTGCAAATAGACCGCCTGAATGCGTCCGGCATTGGCGGCCTTCAGCTGCGGCATGCGGCCCCGCTCCAGCAGATTGGCGACCAAAGAGGTGATGAACACGGTCTTGCCAGCACGGCTAAGTCCGGTCACCCCCAGCCGCAGCACCGGATCCTGAAACAATCCCGTGACCGAGGACACCGCCCCCTCAAATCCGCGTTGTACGCCGTCGCCCAGGGTGGTGAAAACCAAAACGCGCTCCTTGTATCCGGGCCAACATAGGAACTGGGCCGGGGCTTGGGTAGGGGGAAGCGTCGGCGGGCCTGCCCCCCCGGAAATTACTTTCGCAAAGTGGAAATCTGCGCTACCCCGCGCGGATGCCAAGGTTCGCGTTTCAGATAGACTATGACGGCGCCCCATTTGCCGGCTGGCAGCGGCAGGCAGGGGCTTTGGTTTCAGTCCAAGGGGTGGTCGAACAGGCGCTGGCGCGGCTTGAACCGGGGCCGCACAACATTGCCGCCGCCGGGCGGACCGATGCTGGGGTTCATGCCACAGCGCAGGTCGCCCATTGCGATCTGTCGCGGGACTGGGATCCGTTTCGCCTGTCCGAGGCGCTGAACTGGCATCTGAAACCGCATCCGGTGGCCATTCTGAAGGCCGCGCGGGTATCGGATGATTTTCACGCCCGGTTTTCCGCATTGGAACGCCGCTATACTTTTCGGCTGGTCGCCCGCCGCGCGCCCGTTACCCATGACAAGGGGTTGGTCTGGCAAGTGCTTAGCCCGCTGGACTTGCCCGCGATGCGCGCCGGTGCGGCATATTTGCTGGGAAACCACGATTTCACCACCTTCCGATCCTCACTTTGTCAGGCCAAAAGCCCGCAAAAAACCCTGGACGAGATCGGGATCGACGAATTCCCCATCGCGGGTGGGGTTGAGTACCGCTTTGCCCTGCGCGCGCGGTCGTTTCTGCACAATCAGGTCCGCTCCATCGTTGGCACGTTAGAGCGGGTGGGGGCAGGCGCCTGGCAGCCGCAAGATGTGAAATCCGCGTTGGAGGCACGCAATCGCGCCGCCTGTGGCCCGGTTTGTCCGCCGCAGGGTTTGTATCTGGCAGGTGTGTCCTATCCTGCCGACCCTTTTGCCGGGGGCTGATCTGCGCTAGGCTTTTTACCATGGAATGGAGAGCCTGATGACCCTGACCGACCTCGTGACCTCGCAACTGATCGACCCGTTCCGATTTGGGATGCTGGTGATCCTGTATCTGACCATGCTGCGCACGCGGGCGACTTCTGGCACCTTCGCGCCATTGGTGGCGGGGGCGGTGTTTGTGGCGGTGATCATTCCGATGACCTTTGCCCAGATCGGTATGGGACCGGATCTTTACCGCGCGATCGGAGTGGGGATTGTGACCAACGCCGTGATGCTGGGCGTCATCTGGCTGGCGCATCGTTTGTTGCCCAAGCGCGGATAACGAAAAAGGGCCAGAGGTTTCCCCCCGGCCCAATTCCTAAATCTTAGACGACTTACTTTTCGTCCGCGAAGATGTCTTTCTTGTGCGTGTTGTTGGGAACGAAGATCGCCCCGATCACCACGGTCATCAAAGCCACCACAATCGCGTACCACAAACCGGCATAGATGTTGCCATTTTGGGCCGAGATGGCGAAGGCCGTGGCGGGCAGAAGCCCCCCGAACCAGCCGTTGCCGATGTGATAGGGCAGCGACAGACCCGAATACCGGATCCGCGTCGGGAACAGTTCCACCAGCATCGCCGCGATCGGGCCGTAAACCATCGTCACCAGAATGATCAGATAGGTCAGGATCGCGATGATCGTCAGCTTTTGCGCGGTGAAGATGTCGATAAAGTTCGACGCCTTGGCCACGGTCGTGTTGTCAGCCGCAACCAGCGGATAACCCGCCGCGGTCAAAGCATCGGACACACCCTTGTCAAAGGTACCTTTGACTGCCTTTGCTGCGTCCAAGGCTGCTTTGGCTGCATCCTTCGCCGCCTGGTCGGTGCCTTTGTCGGCCTCTTCCATCTTGGTGGTCAGATCTTTGATTTCCGCGCCATTGGCTGCCACGTCGTAGCCCGCCACCAGCGTCTCACCGATCTGGATCGTCGCTGCGGTGCCAGCCGGTCCGTCCACGGTCGAAGAGTTGACCGAGAAGGAATACAGCTTTGCCTTGGCGACGTCACAAGAGTTGGTGAACTTTACCGTGCCCGTCGGGTTGAACTGGAAAGAACAATCCGCCGGATCTGCCGTCACCACAACCGGGGTTTGCTGTGCTGCGTGCAGCATCGGGTTGGCGGTTTGGGTCAGGAAGGTAAAGACCGGAAAGTAGGTCAGGGCCGCAATCAGGCAGCCCGCCAGAATGATCGGCTTGCGGCCGATACGGTCAGACAGACGGCCAAAGAAGATAAAGCCGTAAGTGCCCAGGATCAGCGACCAGGCCACAAACACGTTGGCTGAAAAGCTGTCCACCTTGATCACGTTCTGCATGAAGAACAGCGCATAGAACTGACCGGAGTACCAGACCACTGCTTGACCCGCTGTCAGACCCAGCAGGGCAATGATCGCGATCTTGCCGTTTCTCCAGGTGCCGAAAGCTTCACGCAAGGGCGCTTTTGACGCTGCGCCCTCTTCCTTCATCTTTTTGAAGGCGGGGGATTCGTTCATCTGCAACCGGATATACAGCGAGATCAGCAGCAGCAGGATCGAGGCGATGAATGGAATCCGCCAGCCCCAGGCGTTGAACGCCTTCATCATCTGCGGTGTCCCATCGGCCTGCATGACCGCTGCGCCAACCGCGTCCAGAACCGGCATGTCCGGGTAAGCGCCGTTGACATAACCCTGCACCGACAGAATGACGATCAGCGACAGCAGCAGACCTAGTGTCGCGGTGGTCTGGATGAAGGCGGTGAAGTACCCGCGCTGGTTGGCCGGGGCGTGTTCAGCCACATAGACCGCCGCACCACCGTATTCGCCACCCAAACCCAGACCCTGCAACATCCTCAACGCGATCAAGATGATCGGTGCTGCAATGCCCCAGGATTGATAGCCCGGCAGGATGCCGACCAGAAAGGTCGAGAGACCCATGATCATGATCGTGGCGAGGAAGGTGTACTTCCGCCCGATCAGGTCGCCCATTGCGCCAAAGAACAAGGCACCGAACGGCCGCACGATGAAGCCAGCCGCAAAGGCCAGCAAGGCAAAGACGTTCCGGGTGGCTTCGGGGAACGAGGTAAAGAAGTTCGCCCCGATGATTGCGGCCAACGAGCCGTAAAGATAGAAATCGTACCATTCGAAAATCGTCCCTGCCGAGGAGGCAATAATTACCTTGCGCTCTTCCCTCGTCATCGGACGTGAGCGTGCGCCCACATCTGCTGTCGTCGCCATTTGGCTTCCTCCATGTTGCGCCGGATGTTTCCGGCCTGTCCCAACCGCTTTCCGCCCCATCCCTTTCGGCAAGCCTTTCGCGGTCCTTGCCAAAGCAAGGTTGCCGCCGAAATGGCGCTGATGCGGTCTTTCCTATGCCGCGCCCGGATCCCCTCCGCGCGCGACCTCCCCTTCTAAGCCGCCACGCCTACCACGATCTGGCCAAGGTGGGCGCGAATTTCGTCGATGGGTCGCATCGCGTCGATCCGCTCCAATAATCCTTGGTCCTCGTAATAGGCGATCAGCGGCGCCGTCTGCGCGTGATAGACCGTCAGCCTGTCGCGCACAGTTTCCGCTGTGTCGTCAGCCCGGCGTTTGAACGCCGTGCCGCCGCATGTGTCACAAACCCCCGCAGTGGCGGGCGGTTTGAAGCTGTCGTGATAGCCTTCCCCGCAGGACGCGCAGTTAAAGCGTCCGGCGATCCGGCCGATCATGGCGGCCTCGTCCACCTCCAGGCTGATGGCCGCGGTCACCCGCAGCCCGGCCTTGGCCAGCAACCCGTCAAGGGCGACCGCCTGCCCTGCGGTGCGCGGAACACCGTCAAGGATCACGCCGCGCTTCACGTCCGGTTGCACCAGCCGCTCGCCCAGAATGGCCAAAATGATGTCATCCGACACCAAACCACCCGCATCCATCACCGCCTTGGCCTGCTTGCCTGCCGCCGTTCCCGCAGCAACCGCCGCCCGCAAAAGATCGCCGGTCGACAGTTGGATCAGGCCAAAGTCGGCCTCCAGCATACGTGCCTGGGTGCCTTTTCCAGCACCGGGCGGACCAAGAAGGATCACCACAGCGGCCATCCGTCAGGCCTTGTTCATGCGGTTGGCAATCAGATCGTCCACCACCGCCGGATCGGCGAGGGTCGAGATGTCCCCCAGCGCGGCAAAGTCATTTTCCGCGATCTTGCGCTGGATCCGCCGCATGATCTTGCCCGACCGGGTTTTCGGCAATCCGGGCGCCCATTGGATCAGGTCCGGGCTGGCGATGGGGCCGATCTCGGTGCGGACCCATTTGACCAGCTCGCGGCGCAGATCCTCGGTCGGGGCCACACCCTGCATCAGCGTGACATAGGCATAAATACCCTGCCCCTTGATGTCATGCGGATAGCCGACAACTGCACTTTCCGCGACTTTGGGATGGGCGACAAGCGCACTTTCAACCTCAGCCGTGCCCATGCGGTGGCCCGAGACGTTGATCACATCATCGACGCGCCCGGTGATCCAATAATAGCCATCCGCATCGCGGCGGCAGCCATCCCCGGTGAAATAATAGCCCGGATATTGACTGAAATAGGCCTCTTCAAAGCGGGCGTGATCGCCCCAAAGCGTGCGCATCATCCCCGGCCAGCTGTCCGCAATGCACAAGACGCCATCGGTTTCCGTGGCGGTCTGAACCTGCGCGGTTGCCGGGTCCAGAACCACCGGACGAATGCCGAAGAAGGGCAAGGTGGCCGACCCCGGCTTTTGCGGTATGGCACCGGGCAACGGCGTGATCAGATGCCCGCCGGTTTCGGTCTGCCAGAAGGTGTCCACGATAGGGCATTTGCCCTTGCCGACATGGGTGTTGTACCAGTTCCACGCCTCGGGATTGATCGGCTCGCCCACAGAACCCAGCAGTTTCAGGCTGGACAGATCGTGCTTGTCCACCCATTCCGGCCCCAGCGCCATCAGGCTGCGGATCGCGGTCGGCGCGGTATAGAATTGCGACACCTTGTGCTTGGCGATCACCTCCCAGAACCGGCCCGCATCGGGAAAGGTTGGCACGCCTTCAAACATGATCGTCGTGCCGCCGTTCGCTAGCGGACCATAGATGATGTAACTATGCCCGGTCACCCAGCCAACATCGGCAGTACACCAGAACACATCGCCGTCGTGGTAATCAAAGGTCATCTGATGCGTCATCGCCGCATAAACCAGATAGCCGCCCGAAGTATGCACAACCCCCTTCGGTTTCCCGGTAGAGCCGGAGGTGTACAGAATGAACAACGGATCCTCGGCCCCGACTTCGACATAGGCGCAATAGGGGGCGGCCTTGGCCATTTCGGCCTTCAGGTCAATGTCGCGCCCTTCGGTCCATGCGGTCTGATCGCCGGTATGCTTGACCACCAGCGATTTCACCCGGTCGTCGCAATGCAACAATGCCTGATCGGTGTTCGCCTTCAGCGGAACCTTCTTGCCGCCCCGCGGGCCGAAATCGGCGGTGATCACCACCTTTGCCTCGGAATCATTGATGCGGTTGGCCAAAGCATCGGGCGAGAAGCCACCGAATACCACCGAATGAATCGCCCCGATCCGCGCACAGGCCAGCATTGCAAAGGCCGCTTCGGGGATCATCGGCATATACAGCACAACCCGGTCGCCCTTTTTCACGCCCTGCGCTTTCAGTACATTCGCAAGGCGCGAGGTCTGCTCCAGAAGTTCGGCATAGGTGATGTGGCGGGCCGGGGTTTTCGGATCGTCAGCCTCCCATATGATGGCGGTTTGCTGGGCGCGGGCGATCATATGGCGGTCGATGCAATTGGCTGACACGTTCAGCGTGCCATCTTCAAACCATTTGATCGAGACGGAGCCCTTGGCAAAGGTCGAATTCTGGACGGTCTGATAGTCGCGGATCCAATCAATGCGGCGGCCTTCGTGCCGCCAAAAAGCGTCAGGGTCAGCGACGGACTGGCTGTACATCGCGGCATAGCTTTGGGGGTTCACATGGGCTGCTGCGGTAAACGCCTCTGACGCGGTATAGACGCCGGTTGCGTTGTTGGGGTCTGCCATCAAGTCTCTCCCTCATACGGCGGCTGGGCCGGGCCGCCTGCCTTTGCCCGACGGATGCGGGATTGAGCTGCTGCACAACCATAGCGACTTTGTAAACAAATTGGTAACTCTTTTTGTTCGCTCAATTTTATTGTAAATAAATTGACAAAGTTTTGCAGAAACTTGTCAATCAAGGGAAAGTGATAATGATTAAAAGGGGGCTTGGGAAAGGGCCCGTCGTCGGCAGGCCGACAGCCCGGATGTCCGCCGAAACTGCCTGGTAAGCCAATGAAGGCAAGGTTAGGGCGCGTAGGGGCAAAGCGCCCTCATTTCACAGGTGATTCGCTGCTGACGCGATCCGGCCAGCGCGTTTGGGCGGGCGAAAATCCCACCCTTTGACCCGCGTGTCGGGCGCAATTGCAGGGGTGCCGGCCAGCCATCAGATTTCCTGTAAAAAAGCCCTTGGATGCCGATCTTGGGTCTTGAAATTCCGCCGCCAAACGTCCCAATTCAACCGATGGACCCTCAACCAAATCCCGCGAAACGCCCCGACACTGTCCGGGACGCCGACGACGACGCCCGCGTTTTGGCGCGTGACTTGTTGGGTCTGCGCCATGCAGCTCTTGCCTGGACAGATCCGGACATCGCGGCACCGGGCATCAGCCGGATTGCCTTTGGGTTGGCGCCAGACCGGACCCCACTGACCTTCATCTCGGCGCTGGCGCCGCATTTCGCCGCCCTGCACGCCGATCCCGCCTGCGCTTTGCTGTTGGGGGAACCGGGGACCAAGGGCGACCCCTTGACCCATGCCCGGCTGATGATCCGGGCAAAGGCACAGTTCGTCGGGCCGCTGGATCCGCTGCGCGGGGCCTTGCGCGACCAATGGTTAAAGGACCACCCGAAGGCGGCCCTTTACATTGACTTCACCGATTTTTCCTTTGTCCTTCTGCGCCCACAATCTGCCTTGCTGAACGCAGGGTTCGCCCGCGCCTATCGGCTGACCCCGGACGATCTGACGTCCTAAACCGGATTGTCACAGCGCAACGTCACCCAAGCCGTGCCAGTCACATCCGACCCGAACCGAAGATGGGCAAAGGCCCCACCGGCGCCCTGTTCATTGACGGTAAAGGGCATCACATATTGCGTGGTGTTCGAGGAGTTCTTGACCGCACCCTCAAATGTTATCGCATCAACATTGCGCGCCCGTGATCCAAAGGGCAGATAGCCGCCGGAATCCACCGTCCATGTGTCCGCCGCCGTGGACTGGACATGCTGGATCATCACCGGGCTGCTGGTTTCCTGCGTCACACCGTTAAAGCTGTTCGCCTCGAAGGTGATGTTTTTGAAGCTGGTGTAGGACAGGGCGGCGCGGGTGGTGTCCACCGCCTCTACCCGGTCGATATTCCCGTTCAGGGTGCGAAAAACATTACCAACCACGCTAAAGCCCTGCACCGAATGATTGATGCCGTAGGGTTTGATCACAATCCACCGAAAGCCCGGCGCAACCCCCTGAACCGTAAAGGTATTGCCGGTCAGCGTCAGCCCACCAAAGGTGTATTCAGAATCGTAATCAGGGAAGTTGTCATGTTCATTCCCCCATTCGATCGTCGAATTGTCGATGTAATTGCCGGTGATGAAGGTTTTGCAATTCGGCTCGGTCAGGACGATGCTGGACCGGCGCACCCCCAGATCCGTATCATCCCCCTGAAAGAAATGGTTGCCGGCAAACATATGCCCGGACCCGGCCATGACCGCCGTCGTGCCATAGCGCACGGATCGGTTATGGCGGATCTTGGCGTCGTTGGCATTGACGTTCATCAGGATCGAGGTGCGGGTTTGCGCTGGCAAATCCATGTCCGGCGACAGACATTCGCAGTTCAACAGGTGCAAATCCTGGCACCCTTTGTAGATCGAGGTGATCCCCTTGTCTTTGGGCCGGTTGATCACGCAGTCCTGAATGACAAAACGCTGACCTTCCAGCGGCAACATGATGCAGCTGGCAAAGACGCCGCCCATGATTTCAATGCTTTTGATTTCAAACTTCGACAGCTCGGTAAAACCCGAGAAATCCAGCATGAATTTATGCCGGGTAAAGGTGTAGGATCGGTTGCTGACACTGCCACCCCACAAAGGCTGCGACAGGTCCACCCAACCGGAGCTGACGTTTTTGGCGCGCACATAAACCTCACGTCCGACGCCGATGCCGGTCACGCGCGCGCCGATGGGGATCGCGTTGACATTGGTCACATTGGTCAGCCGGGCCTCGGTTCCGGTGTTGTAGGTTCCGGTCGAGGTTACCACCGTATCCGTCCAGGCGGCATTGGTCAGCGCCGCGATCTGTCCGTTGCTAAGCACCCGGCGCTGAGTAAACTCGGTCAGTCCGGCCAAAACGGCGACGTCAATCGGCTCTGTCAGTTCCACCCGGCGGCCGTTCAGGTTCAATTCCACATGGTCGGTGAAATAGAACAGGGCTTGCAGGGCCTTCTTGAACCCCTCCAACTCGCTTCCCATCGCGGCGGTGTAATTGGCCAGATCATAGTTGCGCACCAATGCCAGACGCGTGGTTGCGGCCATGACCAACGTGCCTTCGAACTGCACCGGATTGTCGATTGTCAGGTTCGATCCGATGAAATAGCTGCCCGGCGGCACGATTACCCGTTTACCATTGGCGGCGGTATCGGCGGCGTCAAAGGCGGCCTTGTCGTCGGTCACCCCATTGCCGATGGCACCGTAATCGCGGACATCGACCCAGTCGAACATCTCGGAGTGAAAGATCGCTGAGACATCTTCTATTTCGATGTCATCAATCCGAACAACGCCGCCGTTCGACCCCGTAAAGTCCAGCCCATAGTGGCCCAACACCGGCGCAGTGCCCCAGATCATATCCACGCCCATCCGGTTGCCCGACCCGATGATCGCGGTCACGGTCACCACCTGACCATAGGTGGTCAAAGCGACGCTTGGCCCGATCTGATCTGCGGCACTCACGTTCACACCGCTGGAATTTTCGGCCCAGCCCGCCACCCGGACCGAGGGGAAGGCACCCGACAGAACCTTCAGCCGCGCCGTGACCCGCAGATACAGGCCCGGCTGATAGGGAATGGCTTGAAAACACCGCAGTTTTTGGGTGGAGGCGGTCTTTTCCAGCTCCATACAACCGCCGAAATCCTGATCGTTGGGCACATAGGCCGCGTTGGGCTGGCCCAGATAGGATCCCTGTCCTGTCAACCCGTCTTCCCGTGACCAAAGGTTCAGGCCTTGGGAAAACTTTGGCGGCATCAACGCCAGCCCTTCGGTAATCGCCTTGTTCATGCGCCACGCCCCGCGTTGGTTGATCCGCTGGCAGGCGGTTCACACCACCCGCAGCGCCTCATCCCTACGCGGGCAAGGTTTAACGCAGGCTCACCTTGGCGCGCGCCAGATTGGCTTGCGGCGCAACGGATCAGGCCCCGACGTCGGGCTGGCTTAACAAATCGACGCCGTTTATCTTCCAGCCGTCGGGGGTTTCAATCATCTGATAATCCAGCATGAATCCCCGACCCTCGGCATCGCGGACCAGCACGCGCTGATATTGGATCCCGGCAACCTCGCGAAGATCCAGCATCTTCACATCCGCCGGACGGTACACCATCGGATAGCCGTTCTGCACCATCATGCCGAAATTCTCAGGTGTTCCAAACAGCCCCTGAATGGTGGGCGAGGCATAGCTGAACGCCGTCGCAAAATCATCGGCGCCAAGGGCCTGAAGTTGCAGGGTGATCGTCGATTGAATAGGCTCTTCTTGGGCGAATGCCGGCCAGGCGGCCAGCAACAGCATCGTCAAGGCAGGCAGGCGCATCGCTTCGCTCCTTCTGGACAGAAGCAAAAGTTAGGCCATTTCCGTCGCCGGACAATTCTTTTCGCGGGCGATCACGCTTTCTTGTCGGCGTTCCTGTCGTTGCGGCCCGATTTGCGCAGAACCTCGGCCTTTTTCGGACCTTCGGCGCGCAGGATGCGAAAAGCCCCATCGCCGCCGACATCTTCGACCTTGTGGAACAATTCAGCCAGCAGCGGGCCATAGGGCAGGTGACGGTTCGCCACCATCCACAATTGCCCGTCAGGCGTCAGTCCGCGATGCGCGGCGCGCAGAAACGCCATGCCGATGGCAGGTTCCGCCTCACGCGTCACGTGGAACGGCGGGTTCATCACCGCCCCGCTCCAGTTTTTTGGCGGTTTATAAGTTGTGGCATCTTCCCACAGAAACCGGGCGCGGTCGTCGGGGATGTTCTTGCGGGCGCAGTCCAGCGCGCGGGCATCCGCCTCAACCAGATCAAGGGTTTTCACGCCCTCGCGGGCCAGAACGGCGCGGCTAAGGTATCCCCAGCCGGCCCCAAAATCGACCATATGTGATGGCAGTTTCGCAGGCAAAGCCTGCGCCAGCAGCAGCGATCCGCGGTCAGGACCATCTGCCGAAAACACCCCCGGCATGGTGATGAAGCCATCCCCAACCTCTGTCTCATGATCTGCCCAAGCCTCTGGCATGGCGGCCTTTTCCAGCACCATCAGCTTGCCATGCGCTTTGGACAGCACCTCGCCGATACGCAGGCCAAGGCCTTTCAGATCCTTCAGGACCGATTCAATCCCGTCCAGCTTTTGTCCGTCCAGAATCATGTGGCCGCCGGGGGCAAGCGCTGCCATGGCCCGGTGCATAAGGGCATAAGCCAGCGGCTTGGCGCGCGGCAGACAGACCAGCGCCAGCACATCCGGGCCCTCGCCGCCCATCGCGTAGCCTTGGGCGGCAAATCCGGCATGGTCGGGCCTGAACGGCGACACAACCCGCACCTGCGCCTTGGGCAAAGCCGATAGATCGTCGCCCTGTGACGGGTGATAAACCGCGATTTGCCCGGTGTCAGGCAGCCGCATCACGCCGGAGTCCAGCGCCATTTCAAGTCTTGCAGATCTCATGATATCGGCCGCGCGGGCCTATTCCTTTTCCATGGTGCATTGCAGCGGATGTTGATGCCGCCGCGCGAAATCCATCACCTGCGCCACTTTGGTTTCGGCAATCTCGGCCGAAAAAACCCCCACCACTGCCAGCCCCTTTTTGTGGACCGTCAGCATGATTTCGAACGACTGCGCATGGTTCAGACCGAAAAACCGTTCAAGCACATGAACGACAAACTCCATCGGCGTGTAGTCGTCGTTCAGCAGCATCACTTTGAACAGGGGCGGACGCTGCGTGCGCGTGACGGTTTTCGTCAACAGGCCAGCATCATTGTCCGGCCCACCCCGGCCAGCCCCTTTTTGTCCACCGACCATCTGATTTGGCATCTGAAAAGACATCATTCTGGCCAAAAGCCACTCCACTTCGTTGCAATGCAATATAGCGCAAATTGGGGCAGGGAAAAGTCAAATGCGCGCGGTTGCAACCCGGGGACGGTTACGGCACCTTCCGACAAACCGCAAAGGCCCTGCATGACCGCCCTAACCCTGATCGCTTTTGACGCCGACGACACGCTTTGGCAGAACGAAACACTGTTTCGCCTGACCCAGTCGCGTATCGAATCCCTGCTGGCCGAATTCGCAGCGCCGACCCATCTGCACGACCGCCTTTTGGCGGCCGAGCGTCGCAATCTTGGCCGCTATGGCTATGGCGTCAAAGGTTTTATGCTGTCGATGATCGAAACCGCAATCGAGGTGACCGAGGGCCGGGTCGAGGCGCGGGTTATCGCTGAAATCTTGTCAGCAGGCCGCGAAATGCTGGACCATCCGGTAGAGCTTTTGCCCCATGCTCAGTCGGTGGTTAAGGCCATGGTTCAGGCGCATCAGGTGGTCATCATCACCAAGGGCGATCTGCTGGATCAGGAACGTAAGGTCGCGCAATCCGGGCTTGGTGATCTGGTGCATGGGGTGGAAATCCTGTCCGACAAGACGGTCGCCAGCTATGGCGCGATCTTCACGCGCTATGGCCATCGGGCCGACCGCTGCATGATGGTGGGCAATTCGATGAAATCCGATGTGCTGCCTGCACTGGCGGCCGGCGCGCACGGTGTTCACGTACCGCATGGCCTGACCTGGGAGATGGAACGCGCAGACCCCCCGGAAAGTTCCGCCTATTTTCACCAGATCGCTGACCTGTCCGAACTGCCTGGCCTGATCCAACGGATCAACGCGCTACTATAGATAGCGGCGGAGGATGGGTTTAGCCACCATATCTGCCCCACCTCGCAGCATTGCGGCAGATAAGCCGCGCCGCCAAAGCCCTTGAAACTAAGGGGTTTTCCGAAAACATGCACTGTGCTAGCGTTCGCCTTAGCAGACGAGTGACCGCATAAAAATCGCGGCGCGACAACGACGAGGCAGGTATTTTGGCAAACCTAATGGGGCAGTACGCCCGCAGATTCCTATTGGTCATGGGCCTTGGGCTGATTTCGGCCTGCTCGCAGCCCTTGCCCGTCGCCGCCGCGCCCTATGCCGCGCATGTGATGGACGCGCGCACCGGCGAAACCCTGTTCGCTGAGAATGCCGATACACGCCTGCATCCAGCCTCCTTGACCAAAATGATGACGCTCTACATCGCCTTTCAGGAAATCGAGAAAGGCAACCTGTCGCTGGACACGATGATCACGGTGTCGTCGAATGCGGCGGCTCAGCCCCCCTCGCGTCTGGGTCTGAAATCGGGACAAAAAATCGCGTTGCGCTATCTGATCCGCGCCGCCGCCGTGAAATCCGCCAATGATGCCGCCGCCGCCATCGGCGATGCGATTGGCGGCAACACGGCTGGTTTTGGGACCAAGATGACCAAGACCGCCAAGGCCTTGGGCATGAAGAACACCACCTTCAAGAATGCCAACGGCCTGACCGCCAAGGGCCATTTGTCCACCGCGCATGACATGTCGATCATGGGGCGGCGGCTGTTCTATGACTTTCCGCAGTATTACAACATCTTCTCGCGCCGGACGACCGATGCCGGTCTGGCCACGGTCAATAACACCAACCGCCGCTTTCTGGACGCCTACAAAGGGGCTGACGGGATCAAGACCGGCTATACCGATGCTGCCGGGTTTAACCTGACCGCCAGCGCCGAACGCAATTCCGTGCGGATCATCGCCACGGTTTTTGGCGGCACCTCAACCGCCGATCGCAATGCCAAAATGGCCAAATTGCTGGATCTGGGCTTTGCAAAAGCACCGGCCAACGCACAGACCAATGTGCCCACAGCCCCCATTCTGGACGGCGCCGATGATGAGCTGCTGGTCAGTCAGGTTGACGAATCCCTGCCAGAGGTCGAAGGCGGCGCGGGCAAGACCCTGCGTGTCACCATGAACCCCACCACGTCTCCACGTCCAATCGCCCGGCCAAATCTGGAAGATGCAGGCGCTGCCGCTGTGGTTGTGGCCAGCCTTGATGCCGGCATTGACGCCGCATTGACCGAGGCGGCGACACCCCCCGCCGAACCCGGCACGTTGGAGTTTCAGGCCGCAGCGCTGGCCGATGGGGCCGAACCTTCTGTGATCAGCGAACCCGGCACGCTGGAATATCAGGCCGCTGCATTGGCCCAGACCCCGGATCTGGACGTGCCAGACCTTGTGTCCGCCGATAACGCAGCCCTTGTTGACACGGCAGGCATCGCGGCGGCCCTTGCCGAAGCCGGGGTCGAGGTTGTCTTGGCCGTCGCCCCGCAATCCCTGACGATTTCCGCAGCGGCATCGACCCAGCCGGTTCAACTGGTGGCCGCCCCGCGCCCGCCCAAACGCAACAAGCCGATTTACGACAATTCCGCCGCACAAGTCGCCGTAATCGCGGAACCTGTCCCGCAAACTGAGCTGGCAGCAGGCGAGATCATTGATGACACTCTAGTCTCGGACGTCGCTGTCACCGAAGTGGACATCGTTCCAGAAGAAACCATCGAACTCGCCGCCGCCAAGATTACCCCCGAAGTTGCCACAGCCATCCAGCCCGAAGTTGTCACCCGCGTCTCCTCGTCCGGCGGGCGTCAGTTTGGTATTTTCGTCGGGCGCTACGGATCGTCCTACGAGGCCGAGCGCGCATTGTTGCAAGTCCAGTTGCGCGAAAGCACAACCCTTGCCCTTGGCCTGCGCAAAGTGGTGCAGAAAAAGGGCGGGTTTGAAGCGAACTTCATGGGCCTGACCGAGGCAGAGGCCAGCCTTGCCTGCCGCAAACTGACCGCCCGGCAGGTGGAATGCCAGACGATCGGGTCATGACTTGGGTCATCCCGCCGCCGGACCAGCCATCTTTGCCCGTCGCGGGGCTGACCGCCCGCTTTCCCGTCCGGCGCATCTATTGCGTCGGGCGCAACTATGCCGACCATGCCCGAGAAATGGGCCATGACCCCTTTGCCGAGCCGCCGTTCTTCTTTCAAAAACCTGCCTCGGCCCTTGTTCAATCCGGCGCGACGCTGCCCTATCCCCCCGCCACAGCCGATCTGCACCACGAGGCTGAGCTTGTTGTCGCCTTGCACTCGGGCGGTGCAGATCTGACGCCAGATCAAGCGCTGGCTTGCGTTTACGGCTATGCCACCGGCAACGACCTGACCCGCCGTGACCTTCAAGCGCAGGCCAAATCCGCGCGCCGTCCTTGGGATATGGCCAAGGGATTTGACTGGTCCGCCGTGATCGGGGCTATCCTGCCCTTGCCCGGACAAACACTGCCCGATGCCGCGATTACCTGCCATGTGGACGCACACCTTCGCCAATCCGCGCTGCTGTCCGATATGATCTGGTCTGTCCCTGACCTGCTGTCGCATCTGTCACGACTGGTGACGCTGGCCCCCGGCGATCTGGTGATGACCGGCACCCCGGCGGGTGTGGGTGCGATTGAGCGAGGGCAGACCTGCAAAGTTTCGGTTGCGGGATTGGCCCCGGCCAGCGTTACGATTCTTTAAACAGCGTTAGTCGGGTTTCCCCCATCCGCCACCGCCCGGTGTTCGCATGTCAAACACCGACCCGGCGGGAAGGTCGCGCTCGTCATTTCCTTTCAGCACCTCGGTCCGCCCATCCGGCCAAATGACCTGGTTCTCTCCCAAGGCACCGGGGCCACCGCCATCCACGCCGAACGGTGGCACGATGCGGCTGCCACACAGCGTCGTCACTGTCACCGGCTCCAGAAACCGCAGGCGCCGCACCATGCCATTGCCGCCGCACCACTGCCCCACCCCCCCGGACTGGTCGCGGATCGCCAAGGCTTCCAGCCGTACCGGGAACCGCTTTTCCAAAATCTCGGGGTCGGTCATCCGCGTGTTGGTCATGTGGCTTTGCACCGCATCGCAACCGTCGAACCCCGGCCCGGCTCCCGTGCCACCGCCAACGGTTTCATAATTCTGAAATCGCGCATTGCCCCAAACGAAATTGTTCATCGTCCCCTGTCCCGCCGCCAGAACCCCCAAAGCCCCGTATAGCGCATTGCAGGCAGCTTGGCTGACTTCGGTATTGCCCGCGATGACGGCGGCGGGGGGCAGCGGGTTAAGCAAACACCCCAGCGGCACCACAATGTCGATCGGGGCAAGGCAACCTTCATTCAGCGGAATGGTTTTACCGACCAGAGTCCGAAAAACATACAAAACCACTGCCCGCGTGATGGCCGCCGGCGCGTTGTAATTCAGCGCCGACTGGGCCGAGGTGCCGGTGAAATCCACAGTCGCCCGCCGTGCCGCCTTGTCGACCGAAATCCGCACCACGATCTGCGCGCCAGAGTCCATCGGATAGATGAAATGTCCATCCGCCAGCCCGTCAATCACCCCGCGAACCAGCTCCTCCGCATTGCGTTGCACATGGCCCATATAGGCGGTGACAACCTGCGCGCCGTAAGCCGCCACAACTTTTTCCAACCCCTGCCGCCCAGTTTCATTTGCGGCGATCTGCGCCTTCAGATCGGCCATGTTCTGATCAATCGACCGGCACGGATAGGGACCGGAGGCCAAAAGTGAACGAGTGTTCACTTCACTCAAATGTCCCTGATTCACCAGATGAAACAAGTCGATCACCACGCCTTCTTGGTCAATCCGGGTCGAATCCGGCGGGGAAGATCCCGGCGTGCGCCCACCGATATCCGCATGGTGACCGCGCGATCCCAGCCAGAACGCCGCATGCCCCGCCACGAATACCGGGGTGATCACGGTGACATCCGGCAGATGCGTTCCACCATTGAAAGGTGAGTTCAGCATCCACGCATCCCCCGGCCTTGCCCCTGCGCCCACCGCCTCCATCACGGTCTTTACCGCGTGCGACATCGACCCAAGATGCACCGGCACATGCGGCGCATTGGCCACCAGATCGCCGGAACCGTCGAAGATCGCACAAGAAAAATCTAGTCTTTCCTTGATGTTGACGGACCATGCGGTGTTGGCCAACGTGGCCCCCATCTGATCGGCAACCGACATGAACAGATTGTTGAACACCTCCAGCAACACAGGATCCACCTGCGTACCTGCGGCGGCCGGGCGGGTCTGGGCTGCATGTCGGGTCAGGATCAGGTTGGCGCTTTTATCGACACTTGCGGTCCAGCCCGGATCAATCACGATGGTGCCGTTCGCTTCATGTACCACGGCCGGACCGTGGATCTGCTGCGCTTCGGCCAGGTCAAGGCGATCAAATAGGGGGACAGTTTGCCAGACCCCCTCCACGCACAGCGCGCTTTGTCCTGAAGGCAGCCCCGGTTGGCCCGGAAGTGGCCACATCTGGACCTCTCCGCCGCCACCCATGGCTTCGACCGACAACATTTCAAACACGATGGCCCGCTCTGGCGAGATAAAACCGAACCTTTGTTTATGAATCACTTCAAAGCCCGTTATCAGATCGCTTTCGTTGGAGAATGGAACCTCCAGCGGTTGATGGGATCCTTCGTAGCGCAGAAAAACCCGGGTCTCACTTGTCGGCACTGCTATACCCTGTGCGCGCAGGTCGGCTTCGGCTTCAGTTTGCAACTCGGCCAGATGGTCTTTGGCACGCTGCCAGTCCGACATTGGCGCATCAAACTGCGCCTCGCGAAAGCTGCGTTGCTCGGCCAGACCCATGCCATAGGCCGACAGAACCCCTGCCAACGGATGCAGAAAGATTTGCCGCATCCCCAAAGCATCCGCGACCCCACAGGCATGTTGACCACCGGCACCGCCAAAGCATTGCAAGGTATAGCCGGTTACATCATGGCCCCGCTGAACCGATATCTTCTTGATTGCATTCGCCATATTGTCGACGGCAATGCGCAGAAATCCGGCTGCGACCTCTTCTGAGGTAAGCTGCGGCTGCCCGGTGGCTATCGCAATCTCGGTCGCCAATGCGGCGAATTTGATCCGGACGATCTGCACATCAAGGGGTTGATCTCCGCTTGGACCAAAGACCGCCGGAAACCGTTCCGGCGTCAGGCGACCCAGCATCAGGTTGCAATCGGTGATCGTCAAGGGCCCGCCGCGGCGATAGCTGGCAGGACCAGGGTTGGCCCCGGCGCTTTCCGGTCCAACCTGAAACCGGCCGTCGCGAAAGCTGCAAATCGACCCCCCACCGGCGGCCACGGTGTGAATATCCATCATTGGCGCACGCATCCGCACGCCAGCGATCTCAGTCTCGAACGACCGTTCATATTGCCCGGCGAAGTGGCTGACATCAGTCGATGTTCCGCCCATGTCAAAGCCTATCAGGCGATAGTGGCCCGCCGACTGGGCCACTTTGACCATCCCGACAATGCCCCCCGCCGGGCCAGACAGGATCGCATCCTTGCCCTGAAAGCCCCGGGATTCGGTCAGCCCGCCGTTGGATTGCATGAACAACAGCCGACCCGGCCCCGCACCCAGATCAAGCGCCGTTTCGACCTTGCCGACATAGCGGCGCAGGATCGGCGACAGATAGGCGTCCACCACAGTGGTATCGCCCCGTGGCACGATTTTCGCCAGCCGAGAAACCTGATGCGACAGGGAAATCTGGGTGAACCCTTCTTCCGCCGCAACCAGACCCAGACGCGCCTCATGCGCGGGATTGACATGGGCATGCATTAGAACGATGGCCACAGCGTGAAGGCCACGTTGGTGGGCAGCCCGCAGCGCCGCGCGCGCTGCGCCCTCATTTAAGGGTTCAATTTCAATGCCTTCCGCATCATGCCGCGCCTCAATTTCTGCAACCTCTTCATGCAAAAGATCAGCGCGGCGAATGTTCAGCGCAAACAGATCCGGCCGCGCCTGCGTCCCAATCCGCGGCAGATCGCGGAAGCCAGCGGTGATCAAAAGCAAAACCCGCTCACCCGCACGCTCCAGCAGGGCGTTGGTGGCGACCGTCGTTCCCATCTTCACGGCAGCAATCGCGCCGGGGGGGATCGGGTCGGATCGGGCTAAGGTCAAGAACTGACGGACCGCCTCAACCGCCGCATCGTCATAGGCTTCAGGGTTTTCGGACAACAGTTTGCGGGTGGCCAGCGTGCCATCCGGACGCCGCGCCACCACATCGGTAAAGGTGCCGCCGCGATCCACCCAAAACTTCCACGCTGTCATGCTGCCCCCCAACCTTGCGCGCAGGAAAACCGCAAACGCCCTTGACCGCAAGGGAGGTTCCGCGCGAAAGCGATGGGGCACACAGGAGGCGCGCATGACCTTTTCGCGGAAGATAAAGATCGCCCCGTCGATACTGTCAGCCGATTTCGCCAATTTCGGCGCTGAAATCCGCGCGATCGAGGCGCAGGGCGCGGATTGGGTCCATGTGGATGTGATGGACAACCACTTTGTCCCGAACCTGACCTTTGGACCCGCGATGTGCCGGGCCATCCGTCCGCATATCAAGACGGTGATGGACGTGCACCTGATGATCGCGCCGGTTGACGCCTTTATCGATGCCTATGCCGAGGCCGGAGCGGACGTGATTTCGGCCCATATCGAGGCCGGTCCACATATTCACCGCACCCTGCAAGCCATTCGAGCAACGGGGAAAAAGGCAGGTCTGGCGATTAATCCGGGCACGGGGATCGAGGCGGTTGCGCATCTTCTGGACCTGACGGACCTGATCTGCGTGATGACGGTGAACCCCGGCTTTGGCGGACAGAAGTTCATCGCGTCGCAGGTTGAAAAGGTGCGTTTGCTGCGGGCTATGATCGGCGACCGCCCGATCCTGATCGAAATCGACAGCGGCGTCGTGACGCTGGAAACCGCACCCTTGGTGGCTGCCGCAGGTGCAGATATATTGGTTGCGGGCTCGGCGGTGTTCTCGGGCGGATCGGTCGACAATCCCGGCCCCTATGGCATCAACATCGCCGCATTGCGACGCGTGGCCGAGGCGGCGGCGTTGTAAGGG
>JANNBI010000341.1:0-8017 GCA_031385345.1 Paracoccaceae bacterium
TCCTTAACAACCTGCTCAGCAGGCGCCTTCGTCGTCACGGGTTTCTTCATCATCTTCAACTCCATCTAGGGGAAAGATGAGCCGCAAACCCTCCGCTACGCAATCATGCTAAACTGTTCCATGGGCGCTGATGGCGGACAACCTCGACCACGGCGTTGTCGTTGGTGATCGTGCATTGCAGCACTGCGCCGGCCCGGACCACCGCGGCAGGCAAGGTGAAGGACGAGAACGAGGCCAGATTCAGATCGGAATCGGCCAGGTTGGGGTTAAGAACCGTGGCGGTGATCGGATTGGTGTTGCCGGTCACCGCGCTGTTGGTGTCGGTGCAAATGACCGAGCGCAGCATCCAGCTGCCGTCATTGGGGACGACCTTCAGCGACAGGGCCGTGCTGGCAGCCGTGATGTTGACGGCGGGGGTAAAGGCGGTGGCGGTGCCGGGTGTCACAGTAGCCCCGGTGCTGACGGGGGTGCTGTCCAGATTGACCGGGGTGCTGAACGACACTGATCCGGTCTGATGGCCATCGGTGATCAGGCGCAGCGCCAGAGTGGCAATCCGTTCGTTGGTATAGGTGCAATTCACCCCGCTGTTGGTGGGCATGGTGATGGTGCGGCTTAGGCCTGACCCGCTGACCGTCACGGCGCCGCCATCGGTTATTCTGACGCAGGCCAGCGAGGTGCGGTAGTTGGCCGCCGCACCGCTGGTGAAACTTTCTGTCAGGGTGACCGTGCCGCCCGGACCGCCGACAACCGCCGAGGCCGCCGTGGTGGTTGCAGGCGCGGTTGAGGTTCCGGCCACGGCACTGCTGACATTGGTGCCGCTTATGGCCAAAGAGACGGCATTGCCCGCTGGCGCCGCAGACCAGACCTTTGTCAGGTTGACAGCGCGGACCACGGGCGTGGTAGAGGTGGAGGAATTATTAGCCAAACTGGTGTCGTTGACCCCGGGCGCAAACGTTGTCGTGCCGGTATTTGGCAGGGTCGCGCCGACGTAATTGGCCGCAAGCGTGCCCGACAGCGTGAGGACAATGCTGCTGCCGCTGGCAAGGGCCGAGAACCCCGAACAACTTACAACATTGGCGCCGCTGACCGTACAACTTCCGCCCGTGGTGCCCCCGGCATTGGTGATTGTGGCGGTCACTCCGGTGATGTTGGTATTGACTGTGTCCGAAAAGGTGACCCCCGAAACCGCAACCGGGTTGGGAATGACGCCCGACAGAAAGGCCGAGGCGGGGGTGGTGTTGACAATGGTGGCGGTCCAACTGACCGCGACGCCTGTGGAGCCGCCAGCTTGGATTGCGGTGGGCGACGCCGGGGTAACCATCGTTTTTGTGACGTCGATATCGGTGGGTGGCAATGAGTAATAGATCTCGAACGTACCCCCAAAGTTTACGGCGGTTACGTTGTCGTACTCGATGCGGCACACATTTGGGTCTCGGATGATCAGGCCCACCAGCGGTTCGGTCACCGTGGTACCTAATTGGGTCAAAGTGACATTTGTAGCGCTGAAGGTCGGCGTAGCAGTGCTGCTGCCACTGACTTTGATAAAGTCAAAGCCACTTGGGTTGATCACGGTACCGGCGCAGTTGAAGAATTGCACGCCAACGTTCTCGCCAGTGTCTATGTCCTGCAACCAGACATGGGTGCCGATGGGTAAAGCCTGACTGAATTGATACCGAAGCAGCCCGGTCGGCGGCAGGGCACCGGTGGTCTGGGCTATAAACGAGCCGACTTCGTTCAGGTCTGGCAGAACTGCTGGAAATCCGGAACCGGTCGGCAAGGACCCCGGTGCAAAGTCGTCTTTCCGGCCGGTCTGTGTGGTGCCGCTGCCCACTTGGCTGACATTAAAGGTAACCGATCCCAAGGTGCCCGTGGTGACTGCAGACGCACCACTCGTCCCGGCAAGCGTGCTGAACACATGATTTGAAAAATAGTTCGAGCCGGCAAGCATGGTGTAGCTGGCCGCAAAGGCAACTTGCGCCAGCAACTCGATGCCAAGCGCAAAGACCCAACGTTTTATCTGCTTTACCAGCGAACCATTTTTCATATTCGTAAACTTCGACCGATTACCACAAGTCAGCTTGTTACGAAACTCGCCCGCGTCTGCCAACGGCGCAGAACCAGCTTTGAGAAATTTTCCATGAACTTCAATTCACTGTGACGGAAAAAACACACAATGCTAAAAGAAAAAACCGCTGAAAGCAGGCGGATTCAGGGAATTCAACCAGTGATTGCGGTCGAAATGAAAGTTTACATGCACAAGCAATCACTTCGGGCTTGCGGCGATAAAGAAGGGCGGTCGCGTCAAGAAGTTTGAACGTTGGTAAGACCTTGGCGCGCAGCACCCTGCCAACCGGGACTCTATGCTTTCCGAGGTGATTTTGACCGAAATCGCCCGATTTTGGCCGGTTTTGGCACCAAAACGACCGATGGCAGAAGGAGAGCTGGGCGGTCGTCGAAATTGGGCACCACACCTGTTAAAACACTGATTCTAAAACAAACTAACGTTCAGAATTGGGGACTAATTGGAAAATCCCTTCAACTTTCTGGCGCAACTGTCCAAAGCCTTGATTGACGTAAGGTAAAGCAGGCGGCATCGTCGGTTGCGATCAGAGGGTCAGTTGGCGGCATTAGCCATTTTCAAATCAACGCAGGTCATGCATTGAATTCGGCCTACAGGTTTGATTTTATGACAAGAATTGGCGGCAATCGGAAAGTCTTTACGTTACGTAAAGCAACGCGCTTTGCGGCACAGGACGGCGGCACCTTTTGGGTGACTCTAGGTCGTCAGGACCGCGCCAGAAGGGCGTCAATTTCGGCGCGGGAGGGCATTGACGGCGCGGTGCCGGGCCTTGTCACCGAAATGCCAGCGGTGGCGTTGCCAAAGCGCACGGCGTCGGTGGGGCTTTGCCCCTCGGCCAGGGCGGCGGCGAAACCGCCGTTGAACGCATCCCCTGCCCCGGTGGTTTCCACCACGGGACCGGCGCTGATGATCGGCACATGCAGGGTCTGAGTGGCGTCATGGTACAACACGCCCTGCGCGCCAAGCGTGATGATTGCGACCTTGGCCCCCATGGCGCGCAGGGCGCGGGCGGCATCAAGGGCAGTGTCAGGCGAGGTGACAGCGATGCCAGTCAGCGCCTCAGCCTCGGTTTCATTCGGGGTGACGTAATCGCAAAACGCCAACATGCCGTCGGGCAGGCTGGCGGCTGGGGCGGGGTTCAGGATGCTGGTGACCCCGGCGGCGCGGGCGAGTTTCAGAGCGTGCAGGGCCACCGGGATCGGCTGTTCCAACTGGGTGATGAACACATCGGCGCCCTCAATCAGCGCGCGGTTGGCATCGACATCGGCATCGGTGATCTGGGCGGCGGCCCCCGGAGAGATGATGATGGCGTTGTTGCCGGTCGCATCCTCGATAAAGATATAGGCGGCCCCGGTATAACTGGCGGGATCCTGCACCACCGCAGGAATGACCCCGGCCTTCGCCCAGGTCGCCAGCGCCATGCGCGCGAAATCATCCTGCCCCAGACGTGAGATGAAATGGGTCTGCGCGCCCGCCATGGCGCTGGCCACCGATTGGTTCGACCCTTTGCCCCCCGGCCCCAGCACGAAACTGCGGCCAAGGATCGTCTCGCCCATCTTTGGCTGACGCGCGGCGCGGTAGGCGGTGTCAGCGACAAAAACGCCCAGATTGACGACGGTTCCCATGATTTTCCCCTGAGTGTGGCCCGACGGATCAGGCGTCGGGCGCGATGACGCCCTTGCGGAAGATGAAGCAGCCGTAGAACCGACGCTCTCCGGTCTGGATCACGGTGTAGGCCTGTTTGGCGCGGTCGTAAAAGTCGAATCGTTCGATCCCGATCATGGGGCGCGGGCGGCCTTCGGCGGCGTCGATTGCGGCCTGAACCTCACCCTGCACGGGGGGAAGGGTGGTGGGATCGCCCACCACCTCCATCCGGCCAGCGAAATCATCGACGAAGGTATCAAGAGGCAAGAGCGACAGGATGGCCTGCGCCGCCTGCCCGCAGGTCAGATTCTCCATCCTTAGAAGCTTTCCGGTCAGGGTCTGGCGCGCGATGGCGTCGGCGGGAAAATTGGTGTCGCACAACACCAGCGTGTCGCCGTGGCCCATGGCGCGCAGGGCAAACAGCACCTCGGCGTTCAGACGGTTGTCAATGGATTTCAGCATGGCGTCCCCCGTTTCATAGCGCGCCAGATGGGAGTTTTGCACCCCCAAGGCGCTGTTTTTCAAGCAAAACAGCCCCCTCCCCCGCAGGATACTCATACCACATTGAAGGCATGGCAGCCGGTCAGGTTTGGGGCAAAAGGTGTTGCACTTTGGCGGCGATGGCAAGGCCCAAGGTGATCTGGGATTGCGGCGCGAAATGGATTCCGTCCAGCGCCGAGGATTGGATATGGTCGCCCGCGTCCAATAGCGGCAGCGACAGGCGCGCGGCCATCAGGGCGAAGGCCTGTGCCAGTCCCTGCGACTTGGCGGCGCCGCCGGTGAACATGGCGGCCAGATCCCCCACTTCAAGGATCGGGGGCGGGCAGATCAGCAGAACCTGCGGAGCGGTACCGTTGGGGCCGCACATAGAAGCGCGGATCGTGGTGGCAAGCCTGCCCACCGAAGCGGCGATGTCGGCGGGGGTGACGCTGAAGCGGTGTTTCAGGTCATTGCTGCCCAGCATCACGATAACCAGATCCAGCGGTCGGTGGCTTTCCAGAATGGCGGGCAGCACGGTCAGTCCGTTGCGATGCGCGCCTTCGATCGGGTCGTCGTGCAGGGTGGTGCGACCGGGCAGGCCTTCGGCAATCACCTCAGCCCCGGTGCCCAAAGCCGTGGCCATGACCGAAGGCCAGCGGTGGGCGTGGTCATAACGCCCGGCGTCCGACAGGGTGGCCATCGGCATGGTGCCGAAGGTGTTGCTGTCGCCGTAACATAAGATGGTGCGGGTCATCCGATACGCAGCCCGGTGTCGGTGTCAAACAGGTGGATGATGCCGGGATCAGGCGCGAGGTGGATCTTGTCACCGGGTTTGAAGCCGTGACGTTCGCGGAACACCGCCACGATTTCGCGCGCGCCGGACCGCGCGAGGACATGAGTTTCTGATCCGGTGGGTTCGACCACCACCACCTCTACCGGGATGCCGGTGTCGGCCAGAAGCAGATGTTCGGGGCGAAAGCCTAGGGTGATCTTGCGGCCCGCGGGCAGATCGGGGCCGGGGGGCAAGGGCAGGGAAAAGGTTTCTGCCTGAAAGCTGTGGTCGGCGGTGATCTGACCTTCAACCAAATTCATCGCGGGCGATCCGATGAAGCCCGCCACGAACAGATTCGCCGGGCGGTCGTACAGATCCAAGGGCGCGCCGACCTGCGAGATCTGGCCATCGCGCATGACGACGATCTTGTCCGCCATGGTCATGGCTTCGATCTGGTCATGGGTAACATAGACGGTCGTGGTCTTAAGCCGTTGATGAAGCTCGCGGATTTCGGACCGCATCTGCACCCGCAGTTTGGCGTCAAGGTTCGACAAAGGCTCGTCGAACAGAAAAACCTGCGGGTCGCGGACGATGGCGCGGCCCATGGCAACGCGCTGGCGCTGACCGCCGGACAATTCGCGGGGATAGCGGGCAAGATAGGGTTTCAGGCCCAGAATCTCGGCAGCGCGCTGGACGCGGACCTCGACCTCGGCCTTGGGCATGGAGCGCATTTTCAGGGCAAATCCCATATTGGCCCCGACAGTTTTATGCGGGTAAAGCGCGTAGTTCTGGAACACCATGGCGATGTCGCGTTCGGCGGGCGGCAGGTTGTTGACCACCTTGTCCCCGATGGAAATCGTGCCCGAGGTGATTGCCTCCAGCCCCGCGATCATGCGCAATAGCGTGGATTTGCCACAGCCTGAGGGGCCGACCAGCACCACGAATTCCCCGTCCTGAATATCGACATCGACGCCGTGAACGACGGGATGCGCGCCGTAGGATTTGCGCAAGTCGCGGATCTTGACCTCTGCCATCTCGCCTCCATCAGATCGGAAATGCCGGGGGATGCGCATCTGATCGACCCACCCTGCCCCACAGTCCTAGCGAAAGCCGGGAAGGCTGTCCACCGCCTAGACATACTAACATGTTAGGTTATTGACTCGATGGATCAAGGCTGAGACAGTACCAATGTCTCGTAAGGAAATAGACAAAAGCGGTCTGGCGGGAAGGCTTTGCGGCGATGTCATCGGATGCGCAGGGGGGGCAAGCCCCGCCGGGGCCACCGCGACGAAAACAGGGATTTAACGGGAGGACGGAATGAAAGTAGAGCTATACAACTACGCCGCCAAGTCAGCGATGACCCGTCGGCGGCTGCTGCAAGGGGCGACGGCCCTTGGCGGCTTTGCGGCTATGGGCGGCCTGTCGGCCCTGCCCGCGCGGGCGCAGGACGACCTGCGGGCGCAACTGCTGGCGATCCCCGGCGTGGGCATGGGATCCCCCACCGAGGCCGATTGGCAGAAGGTGGGCGAGTTGTGTCTTGGCGCGACCAAGACCAACGTCACCGAGGGTGAATTTGCCGGGGTCGAGCTGACCTTTTTTGGCATCAACAACAACGGGTTGCACAACATCCTGTTCCGCGGCCTGCTAAAGGGCTGGGAAACCTATACCGGGGCCAAGATCAACTGGATCGATCTGGCGCAGGCCGATTACAACCCGCGTTTGCAGCAATCCATCGCCACCGGCACGGTTGATTTCGACATTCTGGCCATGGGCGCCCCGCTGGAGGGTGACACCGCCGGTCAGGGCCTGCTGGACGAGATGCCGGATTGGGTCAAAACCCAGATCGATATGGATGATTACGTCAGCTATCTGAAGGCGCCCGTTGGCACCTGGGGCGGCAAGACGTACCGCATCACCATCGACGGCGATTGCCATACCTTCTCGTACCGCACCGACTATTTCGGAGAAGGCTCGATTTCGGGCATGGCCGAAGCGCCGACCACCTGGCAACAGGTGCAGGTCGTGTCGCAGGCAGTTGCGGGCAAGACCGATCCGCTGACCGGTTCGCCGGCCTTTGGCTATCTTGATCCGCTGAAGGGTTGGGGCGGATTTGGGTTCTACTTCCTTGAGGACCGCGCTTCGGCCTATGCCAAGCATCCGGATGATCCGGCATGGCTGTTCGATCCCGACACGATGAAGCCGCGCGTCAACAACCCGGCTTGGGTGCAGGCCATTCAGGACGTGATGGATACGATGCTGGTCCTGCCGCCGGACCAGATCAACGCCGATCCCGGCACCACCGGGTTCCAGCAATTCCTGGCGGGTACCGGGTCGATGCTGTGCTGGTGGGGCGATATCGGGTCCAACGCGCGCACCTCTGACAGTTCGGTCGTGGGCGATGTGATCGGCTTCTCGATCAACCCCGGATCGGACAAGGTCTATAACTCCAAGACCGCCGCATGGGAGACACCGGCAACGCCGAACTTCGCGCCTAATATGGCTTTCCTTGGCTGGGGCGTCTATGTGACCAACCGCGTCTCGGCGGATGAGGTCAAGCGCAAGGCGGCCTGGTCGGCAGCGGCGCATCTGGGCGGCAAGGATCTGTCGCTGTGGATGGCGGCCTATCCATCGGGCTTCCAGCCCTATCGCAACAGCCATTTCAACTATGACGAATGGGCGGCGGCGGGCTACGACAAGGCGTTCATCGAGGATTATCTGGGGTCCAACGCTGACAGCTACAACCACCCCAATGCGGCGATCGAACCCCGGATCCCCGGCATCTTCCAGTATTACTCGGTTGCCGAGGATGAACTGGCCAAGGGTTATGCCGGCACCTACACGTCCGCGCAGGAAACTGCGGATGCGATTGCGGCGGCCTGGGAGAAGATCACCGACCAGATCGGTCGCGACAGCCAGATTGCGCTGTACAAGGCAAGTTTGGGGATGTGACTTTGGCGCGGGCGGGGGTTGGCCCCCCCCCCGGTACGGGTTTGGGGAATGGGCCCAGGGGTAGGGTAAGGGCCGGGGAACCCACGCGGGCC
>JANNBI010000345.1:0-1672 GCA_031385345.1 Paracoccaceae bacterium
GCAGCCCCAGTTCAGGCAAATGCCGCCCAGATGCTCGCGCTCCACAATCGCCACCTTTTGACCCAGCTGCGCGGCACGGATCGCCGCCACGTAGCCGCCAGGGCCCGCCCCGATTACAATCACGTCAAAGCTTTGGGTCACTGGTTTTTCCTCCCACGAAAAAGTAGTTTGCCATTAAACTATTTGGCAAACCCAAGCAACAAAGGCTGCGCCTTGGGCCTATGCACGTGATGCATAGCTTTGATCACCCGGCCAGCTCTTTCAGGATGCCACCATAACCGCCCGCGGCCAGAAATTCCGCCTCGGCGTCGGTGGTGGTGCGGCCAAGGGCGGCGTTGCGATAGGGAAAGCGGGCGTAGCGGCGGATCACCTCGCGGTGGGCTTTGGCGTGCAGCAAACTTGATGCCCCCAAAACCCGCGCCGCGTGCAGATCGACCGACCAATCCTGATCACCCATCGATTCGGCATGCGTGAAGGGCAGATAGAAAAACCCGCGCGAGGCGTCATCGACCTGCATATCAAACCCGGACAAAACCGCCGACCGCGCCGCCGCGCGCGCGCGGTCATCGGTGGCGAAAGACCGGGCATCGCCGCGAAACATGTTGCGCGGGAACTGGTCGGCAACGATCAGATAGGCCAACATCCCCTGCGGATCGGCCTGCCAGTCGCGCAGGCCGCCCTCCCAGACCGCCTCCCACAGATCCATGAACTGCGCGCGGATCTGCTGATCCAGCACCGGATTGACCTCGAACCAGGATTTCGGGTCCAGACCCAGCCAGAATTGAACCACCTCATCGCGTCGTGACATCTCGACCTCCCCCGCTGCATTTTGGCCAAGGCTAGGGTCTTTGGCGGGAAACGCCAGCCCCATTTGCCGCACCTATCTGGCCCGACTTTTGGGGCCCTGCTCCACGCTCGCCTCGACCGCGACGGCTGAGGCGCTAGGGGACAGCCCGCGAAACCGGCGCTGAAACAGCCGCGCGCCGCCGCGCGACATGCGGTAAAAGGCGTAAAACGCCGTGGCGGTGAACAGAAGGGCGATGAACAAAAAGAACCCGGACGGCCCGATCAGCGCCATCAGCCAGCCGGTGATCAGCGGTCCGCCGATGGACCCCAGACCATAGATGAACAACAACCCGGCCGAGGCGCCCGCCATCTGATCCGCCTCCAGATAGTCGTTCACATAGGCAACCATCAGCGAATACAACGGGTTGGCGATGCCCCCGGCCAAAAAGGCAATCGTGGCCAGATAGACCATGCCCCATGGCACCACCATGCCGGCAAAGGTCACCACACTGCCCGCCACCGCCAGTCCCATGATCAGGTTGCGCCGGTCAACGCGGTCCGACACCCAGCCGATGGGATATTGCAACACCAACCCGCCCAGATAGATCGCCCCGATGAAGATAGAGATGTTCTTGACCGACAACCCGATTTCCGACCCCCAGACCGAGGCCATGCCGAACAGCGCCGAAAAGATCCCGCCCAACAGAAACAACCCGACACAGCCCAGCGGTGAAATGGCGAACAGCCGCGACATCGGCAGGGGGGTGATGCGTTCAAAACTCGGGGCGGTTCCGGCGGACAGCAGGATCGGGGTAAAGGCGATGGACACCAGAATCGACGAGATGACGAACAGATCAAACCCGCCCGGATCGCGCAGGTTCATCAG
>JANNBI010000466.1:0-9429 GCA_031385345.1 Paracoccaceae bacterium
GCATTCGAACTTGTAGGTAACCGTATTCACGAACAAGCGGTGAAGGGATGGTTCGCTGGTCGTTCGATAGGGAACTAATGCTTAGCGCGCGGGCCTTTGCTTCAACCATTAAAGCCCGATAGGTCTCAAGAGCCTGATAATCGCTTTTAGATGCCATCACAAACCACCATTTCGATTGGAGAAACTAAGATATCGACAAAATTGCTAGACCGATAGCTCGGTTTAGAGTTTCTGTTCTTTCAACCTTGCAACGCCCCCATCCCCCCTTGCCACCCCACCCCCCTTCCCCTATACGACCCCATCCAGCGATTGCGGAGCTCCGCGAATCGTTGGTTTATTATTGATCCACCGGGACAACGGTTACCCTCGGGGCCGTCTGGTGACTGAAAAGGAGATGGCGCATGAACGCCAAAGAACTGCTGGGGCAAACGCCCGATCAGCTGCGGGATAGCCTCGTGGCGTTGAAGAAAGAAGCGTTTAACCTGCGCTTCCAACAAGCGACCAATCAGCTGGAAAACACGGCCCGCATGCGCAACGTCCGCAAGGATGTCGCCCGCATCAAGACCGTGCTTGTCCAAAAAGCTGCTGAAGCTGCGAAATAAGAGGGAACCGCCATGCCGAAACGTATTCTTCAGGGTGTCGTGACCTCCGACAAGAACGAGCAGACCATCACCGTTCTGGTCGAGCGTCGCTTCAAGCACCCGCTGCTGCAAAAGACCGTCCGCAAGTCCAAAAAGTACCGGGCCCACGACGAAAACAACACATTCAAGATCGGCCAGACCGTTCGCATCGAAGAATGTGCGCCGATTTCCAAAACCAAACGTTGGACGGTTGTGACCGAAGCCTCGGCCGCAGTCTGACCCTCAACGCTAATCGAAACCCTGGGCTACGTGCCCAAAGGTCGGGAGAAACCAAATGATCCAGATGCAGACGAATCTGGATGTAGCTGACAACTCTGGCGCTCGCCGAGTTCAGTGCATCAAGGTTCTTGGCGGTTCGCACCGCCGTTATGCCTCCGTGGGTGACATCATCGTGGTGTCGGTCAAGGAAGCCATTCCCAAAGGCCGTGTGAAAAAAGGCGACGTCCGCAAGGCCGTTGTTGTTCGCACTGCCAAGGAAGTTCGCCGCGAAGATGGCACCGCCATCCGTTTTGACCGCAACGCTGCCGTTATCCTGAACAATCAGGGTGAACCGGTCGGCACGCGTATCTTCGGGCCGGTTGTGCGTGAACTGCGCGCGAAGAACTTCATGAAAATCATCTCGCTTGCGCCGGAGGTGCTGTAATGGCTGCCAAACTTCGCAAGGGTGACAAGGTTATTCTGCTTGCCGGCAAGGACAAGGGCAAAGAGGGCGAAATCCTTTCTGTCTCGCCAACCGCTGGCAAGGCAGTTGTGGACGGCGTTAACATGGCCATCCGCCACACCAAACAATCCGCGACCTCGCAGGGCGGCCGTATTGCCAAGGCAATGCCGATTGACCTGTCGAACCTGTCGCTGATCGACAAAAATGGCAAAGCAACCCGCGTCGGCTTCCGCATGGATGGCGACAAGAAGGTTCGTTTCGCCAAAACCACCGGGGAGGCGATCTGATGTTGGACGTTGCCACCTATACTCCGCGTTTGAAGGCTGAATTTCAGACCAAAATCCGCGCCGCGATGAAAGAAGAATTCGCGTACAAGAATGCCATGATGATCCCGCGTCTGGACAAGATTGTCCTGAACATGGGCGTCGGCGAAGCGGTCAAGGACACCAAGAAGGTGAAGCAGGCCGCCGAAGAACTAAGCCAGATCGCAGGCCAAAAGGCCGTCATCACCCACGCCAAAAAGTCGATTGCCGGCTTTCGGGTTCGGGAACTGATGCCGCTGGGCTGCAAGGTGACCCTTCGTGGGGACCGGATGTATGAATTCCTTGACCGGCTTATCAACGTGGCTTTGCCGCGTGTCCGCGACTTCCGCGGCGTGAAAGGCTCGTCCTTTGACGGCAATGGCAACTACGCCATGGGCCTGAAGGAACAAATCGTCTTCCCGGAAATCAACTTCGACAAAGTCGACGAAGTTCTGGGTATGGACATCATCATCTGCACCACGGCCAAGACCGATGCAGAAGCCAAGGCGCTGTTGAAGCATTTCAACATGCCCTTCACATCGTAATCGGGAGGAACCAGAAAAATGGCAAAAAAATCCATGGTGAACCGCGAAGTGAAGCGGGCTAAGCTGGTGAAGCAATTTGCTTCCAAGCGCGCCACGCTGAAAGCGATGATCGCCGATCAGACAAAGCCGATCGAGGATCGCTTCAAAGCGACCCAGACCTTGGCCGCACTGCCCCGCAACTCCTCCGCCACCCGGCTGCACAATCGCTGCCAGTTGACGGGTCGCCCGCATGCGTTTTACCGCAAGCTCAAACTCTCGCGGATCATGCTGCGCGAACTGGCCTCCTTTGGTCAGATCCCCGGCATGGTAAAGTCGAGCTGGTAAGGAGACACATGCAATGATGATGAACGATCCTATCGGCGATATGCTGACGCGCATCCGCAACAGCCAGATGCGCGGCAAATCCACCGTGTCTACGCCAGCTTCGACCATGCGCGCCCGGGTTTTGGACGTGCTGCTGTCGGAAGGCTACATTCGCGGCTATGAAAAGAAGCCCACCGACAATGGTCAGGGTGAATTTGAAATCAGCCTCAAGTACTACGAAGGCATCCCGGTGATCCGCGAAATCAAGCGCGTGTCCAAGCCGGGTCGTCGGGTGTACATGGGCGTCAAGGATATCCCCTCGGTCCGCAATGGCCTGGGTGTCTCCATCGTCTCGACGCCCAAGGGCGTCATGTCGGATGCAAATGCTCGCGCTGCCAATGTTGGCGGCGAAGTACTTTGCACCGTATTCTGAGGGGGGTATCATGTCTCGTATTGGCAAAAAGCCCGTCACCCTGGTTCAAGGCGTCTCGGCCTCGATCTCGGGTCAGACCATCGAAGTGAAGGGTCCGAAAGGCACCCGCAGCTTTACCGCTGGCGACGACGTCACGCTGACGATCGACGCGGACGCCGTGAAGGTGACCCCGCGCGGGTCGTCCAAGCGCGCCCGTCAGCAGTGGGGCATGTCACGCTCGATGATCCAGAATCTGGTGACCGGCGTGACCGTCGGTTTCCGCAAGGAAATGGAAATCCAGGGCGTTGGCTATCGTGCCGCGATCAATGGCACCGTGTTGAAGTTGTCTTTGGGCTATAGCCACGAAGTCAACTTTGAACCACCGGCCGGCGTGACCGTCACCGCACCAAAGCAGACCGAAATCATTGTGGAAGGCATTGACCAGCAGCTTGTTGGTCAGGTCGCCGCGAACATCCGCGAGTGGAAAAAGCCCGAGCCGTATAAAGGCAAAGGCATCCGCTACAAGGGTGAATTCGTGTTCCGCAAAGAAGGCAAGAAGAAGTAAGGGAGCAAATCATGGCAAATACAAAAAGAGATTTGTTCCTCAAACGGCGTATGCGCGTTCGGAACAAGATCAAGGCAACATCGCATGGGCGTCTGCGCCTGTCGGTCCACCGCTCGTCCAAAAACATCTCGGTCCAGTTGATCGACGACGTCAAGGGCGTGACCGTTGCTTCAGCCTCGTCGCTGGAGAAGGAATTCGGCGTTGTGGGCAAGAACAACGTCGAAGCGGCTGCCAAGATTGGTGCTGCGATTGCAGAGCGGGCCAAGGCGGCTGGCGTGGAAGAGTGCTACTTCGACCGCGGCGGCTTATGTTTCACGGCAAGATCAAGGCTTTGGCCGAGGCTGCTCGTGAAGGTGGCTTGAAGTTCTAAGATAAAGCGGGCGGCGTCAGCGCCGCCCCGATGATCCGGGGGCTATGCACCTTGCGTGCGCCCACCAGGATTGGCCAACAACGGCGCCGGCTGCGCCAAAATTGAAGGATTGCCTTATGGCAGAACGTGAAAATCGTCGGGACAATCGTGGGGGCAATGACCGCCGCGACAACCGTCCCGAAGAGACGCCGGAATTTGCTGACCGTCTGGTCGCAATCAACCGCGTTTCGAAAACCGTCAAGGGCGGCAAGCGCTTTGGCTTTGCAGCTCTCGTTGTTGTCGGCGACCAGCGCGGTCGCGTCGGCTTCGGCAAGGGCAAAGCGAAAGAAGTGCCCGAGGCGATCCGCAAGGCGACCGAGCAGGCCAAGCGCCAGCTTATTCGCGTGCCGCTGAAGGATGCGCGTACCCTTCACCACGATATGGAAGGCCGTCATGGCGCCGGTAAAGTGGTGATGCGGGCAGCTGTCGCGGGTACTGGCATCATCGCCGGTGGTCCGATGCGCGCCGTGTTCGAGATGCTGGGTTTGCAGGATGTTGTGGCCAAGTCGATCGGCAGCCAGAACCCCTATAACATGATTCGCGCCACGATTGATGGCTTGAAGCAGGAATTTTCTCCCCGTCAGGTTGCGGCTCGCCGTGGCAAGAAGGTCGCCGAGATCCTGAACAAGCCCGCCGCTGAAGTTGTGGAGGCCTGATCATGGCAAAAAAGCCCGAAGTCGCAGCACCGGTTGTGAAGAAAACCATCGTGGTCAAGCAAGTGGCCTCTGCCGCCCGCCGCCCCGAAAAGCAGACCCGCACCCTGATCGGTCTTGGCCTGAACAAGATGAACCGTACCCGCGAACTGGAAGATACGCCTTCCGTCCGCGGTATGGTCAACAAGATCAAGCACCTCGTCGAGATCATCGAAGAGCGTGGCTAAGCCGGCGGGGTTTCGCCGTCGCCGGATCTACAGCGCACGCCCCGAGGGTCACCTCGGGGCGTTTTGCGGTTTATAAACGACTCTTCCCCCAATCGATTCCCGTGTTAACCTTGTTGCATGCCGCCCATGGGAGGGGGGCGATTTCAGGGAGAGTATTATGGCCGCGAAGTACGCCGGGGGCTGCGCTCATGTGCATGTTACATCCGCCGCAGAACCGATCGACAACCATGAATGCCACTGCAATGTCTGCAAAGCCGTCACCGGTCAGCATTCGACCCATGTGGCGTTTTTCAACTATGGGGATCTGAAGGCTGACCATCCCGAAAAGATGAAACGCGTCCCCTTCAACGCCCAGAACCCCAATGGCCCGCTGGAAATCTGCCTTTGTGCCGATTGCGGCGCGGTTTTGATGCTGGACGACAAGCAGCACCGCATCCGCGTCGCCGTTCCGAACGTGATGGGCTATGACGCCAGCTTTCCAGCGCCCAGCTATCACGCCTTCTGGGACGAAACGAAGGGCTATGCCAAGCCATCGGACGGCCGCCCGGTTTATGACGGATTGCAGCCGAGTTTTGTCTGGCCGGCCGGAGTCTAACGAATTGACAATCATCAATGGCAAATCGGCTTCCAACTTAGAAGCGCGGGGACAATCTGGGCGCAAAAGTCTCAGTGTTCTCCGCGCCTTTAAGCTTAAAGTAGTAGGCGCTTGATGTCCAAATCGGAGGATGCGATGTAGTCGTGACTGAATTTTTCAGTCACGATCAGCAAGGATTTGGAATTCAGATGGCTAAATTGGTCAAATCGCAAGTTACTAAACACCAGAGAGGGTTTTTCGGTAGAGTTTGGCAGATTGTTTTTTGGTGCTTTCAGTTGGCGATGATCGGTTTAGTAGTTCTTAATTTCACTGCCGTCGGCGAAGTTTCCGCTGAATGCGCCGCACAAACGCAAGCGACTTCTGAAGCATCTGCCTGTCAAGCAGGTGCTGCAATTGGCGGCGGCCTTTTGGCTGTCGGCGGTTGGTTCATTTGGTTTCTTGGCACTATTATACTTGCGATCCTTATGTTCGCCACTCGCGGTAAGTTGGTTACCTACGACGTGGAGCGGTAGCGGTTCGTAGAAGTTTGTTGTCTTCAGAGTTTTCCGCACCTGACTGGGCAGGTTTCGCTTGGCCTGACAATGGGCGCTTGATCTGGCGGGGTTGCGCCCCTATACGCCCCCGGTGGCCCCCTATCGCCACAGAATCAACAATCGCCGTGTTTGCCCTCGCCGTCGCAGCTTGGGCAGTTCCGGCATAGGAGTATGCGACATGAAATTGAATGAGCTTCACGACAATCCTGGCGCCACCAAAAAGCAAAAGCGCGTGGCGCGTGGTCCGGGTTCGGGGTCGGGTAAAACCGCTGGTCGCGGTATCAAGGGTCAGTCCTCGCGTTCGGGCGTGGCACTTGGCGGTTACGAAGGCGGCCAGATGCCGCTGTATCGCCGCTTGCCCAAGCGCGGCTTCAACAAGCCCAACCAGCTGCATTTCGCTGTGGTCAACCTGGGCCTGATCGAGAAATTCATCGCCGCAGGCAAGCTGGACGCCAAGGTTGAAATCACCGAGGACGCTTTGGTGGCCGCTGGATTGACCTCGACCAAACTGGACGGGATCCGCATTCTGGCCAAGGGCGTCTGCACCACCGCGCTGAAGCTGGCCGTGACCGGGGCTTCTGCCTCGGCTATCGCGGCGATCGAAGCTGCGGGCGGCTCGATCACCGTTTCGCGTCCGGCAAAAGCCGAATAGTCGCATTCTTCGGTTGTGAGCGGTCGCAAGACCGCTTACATCCATCTACGAAGTTTTCCCGCGCCGCCAACCGGAAAACGGTTCGGCGGCGTCGTCCATGAAAGAGACCGGAAATGGCATCTGCTGCAGAGCAAATGGCCGCAAACCTCTCCTGGGGTGCGCTGTCCAAGGCAACTGACCTTCGTCAACGGATATTCTTTACCATTGGCCTGCTGATCATCTTCCGTTTGGGTACCTATGTGCCCGTGCCGGGGATCGACGCCGCCAAACTGGCGGAGTTCATGGATTCGGCAGGCACCGGCATCGGTGGCATGTTGTCGGTTTTTACCGGCGGCGCGATCAGCCGGATGGGGATCTTTGCCCTGGGGATCATGCCGTATATTTCGGCCTCGATTATTGTGCAGCTGTTGACCTCGATGGTGCCAGCGCTGGAACAGTTGAAGAAAGAGGGCGAGCAGGGCCGCAAGAAGATCAACCAATACACCCGCTATGCCACGGTGTTTTTGGCAACGTTCCAGGGCTGGGGCATTGCGGCCTCTATCCAGTCGGGCGGTTTGGCGCATGATCCGGGGCTGTTTTTCATGCTGTCCTGCGTGATCACCATCGTCGGCGGCACCATGTTCCTGATGTGGCTGGGCGAACAGATCACGTCACGCGGGTTTGGCAACGGCACCTCGCTGATCATTTTCGTGGGCATCGTGGCCGAGATTCCGGCCGCCTTGGCCCAGTTCTTCAGCCAGGGCCGGTCAGGGGCGATTTCGACCCCGGTGATTATTGGCGTGCTAATCATGGTAGTCGCTGTGATCGCGGCTGTCGTGTTCATGGAGCGGGCGCTGCGCAAAATCCACATCCAGTACCCCCGGCGTCAGGTCGGCATGAAGGTCTATGACGGCGGGTCGTCGCATTTGCCGATCAAGGTGAACCCCGCAGGCGTGATCCCGGCGATCTTCGCCTCGTCGCTGTTGCTGCTGCCAGTCACCGTTTCCACCTTTTCGGGTGCGGGCACCGGGCCGATCATGTCAACGGTTCTGGCCTATTTTGGTCCCGGTCAGCCGCTGTATCTGCTGTTCTACGTCGCGATGATCGTATTCTTTGCTTATTTCTACACGCAGAACGTGGCCTTCAAGACCGACGAAGTGGCCGAAAACCTGAAGAACCAGAATGGGTTCATCCCCGGCATACGCCCCGGCAAAAAGACCGAGGAATATCTCGACTACGTGGTGACGCGGATTCTGGTTCTGGGGTCGGGCTATTTGGCTGTGATCTGTTTCCTGCCCGAAATCCTGCGCAGTCAGGCCGGGATCCCGTTCTATTTTGGCGGCACTTCGGTTCTGATCGTGGTTTCGGTCACGATGGATTCAATCAATCAGTTGCAATCGCATCTGTTGGCCCATCAATATGAAGGGCTGATTGAAAAGTCGCAACTGCGGGGCCGCAAGCGCGCCCCGACTGGCGCCACAAAGCCGCCTGCGCGCCGCTAAGAAAGGGTCTGGGACCGATGGCGAATATCATCCTTCTCGGGCCGCCGGGGGCGGGCAAGGGCACTCAAGCGAAACGTCTGATGGACGAGCGCGCGATGCTGCAATTGTCCACTGGCGACATGCTGCGCGAGGCCAAGACCTCGGGCACCGACATGGGCAAGCGTGTCGCTACGGTGATGGAACGTGGCGAGTTGGTCACCGATGATATCGTCATCGGCCTGATTGCCGAAAAACTTGCGCAGGGTTCTGGCGGCGGGTTCATTTTTGACGGCTTTCCGCGCACGTTGAAACAGGCCGATGCCCTGACCCTGTTGCTGGCCGACATGGGGCAGGGCCTGGACGCCGTGATCGAAATGCAGGTCGATGATACCGCTTTGGTGGCCCGCATCACCGGCCGCTACACCTGTGGCACCTGTGGTGAGGTCTATCACGACCAGACCCGTCCCACCGCTGTCGCTGGCACCTGTGACGCCTGTGGCGGCCATGATTTGAAGCGTCGGGCGGATGACACCGCCGAGGCGCTGAAAACCCGGTTGATGGAATATTACAAAAAGACCTCGCCCCTGATCGGCTATTACTATGCCAAGGGTCAGCTTTCCACGGTCGATGGGCTGGCCGAAATGGATGCTGTGGCGCTGGCCGTCGCCAAAGTGCTTGACACCGCGTAAATTACGGCGCGCTGGCCTTGACGACCCTTGGGAAAGCCCCTAAAGCACGGCCTTCCGCTGCGGAATCACCGCGATGGGTTTCCCCAGTTTGGGAAGATTGAGCGTTCGGATCCATCAGGAGCCGGGCTGTTGTGAAAAAAGGTTCTGGCACGACGGAACCGCAACGAAAAGGAAGCCACGTTTGGCACGTATTGCTGGCGTTAACATCCCGACGCAAAAACGGGTGATCATCTCTCTTCAATACATCGCGGGGATTGGCGCTGCTAATGCAGCCCAGATCTGCGAAGCATTGAAAATCGACGCGGCTCGTCGCGTCAATCAGCTGTCGGACGCCGAAGTGCTGTCCGTGCGCGAATATATCGACGCTAACTTCACCGTCGAGGGCGACCTGCGTCGCGAAGTCACGATGAACATCAAGCGTCTGATGGACCTTGGGTGCTACCGTGGCCTGCGTCACCGCAAAGGCCTTCCGGTCCGTGGTCAGCGCACCCATACCAACGCTCGCACCCGCAAGGGCCCCGCAAAAGCCATCGCTGGCAAGAAGAAGTAAGGGGAGCGCACAGATATGGCACGCGATACCAAAGCTACACGCACCAAGAAGAAAGAACGCAAGAACATCGCCGCTGGCGTGGTTCACGTAAACTCTTCGTTCAACAATACCAAGATCCTGATCTCCGACGTTCAGGGCAACGCGATTTCCTGGTCGTCCTCGGGCACCATGGGCTTCAAAGGCTCGCGGAAATCGACGCCTTACGCCGCCCAGATGGCGGCCGAAGATGCCG
>JANNBI010000383.1:0-2971 GCA_031385345.1 Paracoccaceae bacterium
ATCATGCTAAACTGTTCCATGGGCGCTGATGGCGGACAGTCGACATGAGCCATGCGGACGGTTTTCGAGCGGAGACCGGTCAGTATGACCAGCTTCAGTGCAAGGTTTGTTACGTTGTCCTCGTCGAGAGAAGCAAAGAACGCAGGCAATTCGGCCCATGCCATCGAAGGAATGTGCTCGACAACATGTCGGGTCTTGCCAAGCAATTCCTTTGCCTTGGCGGTTGCCTGCAGGTCAACATCTATTCCCTTTGCCGCAGCGTAACGCAGAACGATCCCCAAGCGGTAAAGTGCCTTCTGTGCGGGGTCAGCAGTCGTGTGCCAGATCGCGGCGAGGACATCACGAATGCTGTTCTGGTGAATTTCGGTAACAGGTGTCTTTCCGAGTTTAAGCAAAACATGAATTTCAAGGGGCGCGAACCACCGGCCAGCTGTCCCATCACCCTTCAGCTCTGCTTTTCGAGCCTCGAATGCTTCTTTGGCGATCGTCGACAGGCTTAGATCGACGGTGGATACCTCCCGTTCTCTCCGGGCACGCTCGGTGATTGGATCCTTACCGTTCGCAATGACAGAGCGCCATTCGGCCGCAAGCTTCCGCGCTTGTCTCAGCGGCACGTCGTTCAAAGACCCGAGGCCCATTTCCCGCCTTCGACCAAACGCCGTGTAGCGAAACACCCATTTGCCTGACTCTTTCGACGATTTAACCAAGCGTAGTCCACCACCGTCTTCGTACTTTCCAGCCTCTCTCACTTTCACAGCAATCGCCGAGAGTTTGTTCAGTGCCGTCAATTTTGGCGTCCCCCAACTAGTCCCCCAACGGCATCAGAATAGGATGGAACAGGGCGGAACGTAACGGAACCGTTTAGGATCGCGATTTCATGTGATTAGGCTATGAAAGGGGCATAGTGGAACATGGTGGTGTTCAATGCATAAGCCCTCTTGCAGCACCATTTTTCCGAGCTTATTTGTGGGCGTGGCGTGACCGTCGCGCAATCCGATTGTGCCATCCCGACCCGTCGTCGATCAAAACGTCAAGGGGGGACAGCGCCATCGCGGCACAGGCCGGGCATTCCGGCCAATCACTTTCCCTGTCCTGTCCATCGGCGCGGCGCGGTGGAATGATGCCGATTGCTAAAGCCGCAACGCCGTACCGCTTTTGGCCACCGTTGTGTTCCAAGGCCGGGAAATCGGCCCAATAGGCGCCAAGCTACCGCTCGTATCCCTTGCCGCGTGCCCAACGCGCCGCATCTTCGATCATCCGGGGCATGGTGGAATGCTGCGGCTCCCAGCCCAATTCGTCGCGCGCCCGCGCGGACCCCGACACCAACGAGGCTGCGTCCCCGGCGCGGCGCGCGCCTACGATCATCGGAACCTCGCGGTTGGTGACGGCGCGCGCGGCTTCCAGCACCTCGCGCACGGTAAAGCCCTGCCCCGATCCCAGATTGAACGCCCGGCTGGGCTTGCCCGCCAGCAACCATTCCAGACCCGCCAGATGGGCGGCAACCAGATCGCTGACATGGACGTAGTCGCGCAGGCAGGTGCCGTCGCGCGTCGGGTAATCCGTCCCGAACAGCGTCAGGGGGCCGCGCCGCCCATCAACCGCATCCAGCATCAGCGGGATCAGATGCGTTTCGGGCACATGCTGTTCGCCAACCTCTCCCTCTGGATCCGCCCCGGCGACGTTGAAATAGCGGAAGATGACATGCGACAGGCCGTGGCTGGTCCCGAAGGTCGCCAACATCTCTTCAATCGCGCGCTTGGAAGCGCCGTAAGCGTTGATCGGGCGCTGCGGCGTATCCTCGGTCAGGACCACGCCGTCCTGATCGCCGTAGGTCGCGCAGGTGGACGAGAACACGAAATTCCGACAGTCCGCCGCCAAGGCCGCCTCGATCAGGTTCAACGCACCGCCCAGATTGATCCGCCAGTATTTTCCCGGATCGGTCATGCTTTCGCCCACCAGCGACAAGGCGGCGAAATGCATCACCGCCACCGGGCGATAGGTGGCAAAGGCGGCGTCGATCGCGGCGAGGTCCATCAGATCGCCCTGCACCAACGGCCCGAATTTGACCGCCTGTGCCCACCCGGTCGACAAATTGTCAAAGGCCACCGGGGTATATCCGGCCCGGGCCAAGGCCTTGCAGGCATGCGCGCCGATATAGCCCGCTCCCCCCGTGACCAACACATGTCCTGCCATCATCCGCCCCTTGATCCGTCTTGCCATACCTGCCCCAGAAGCCGCGCAAAGGGCAAGTCCGGCCTTTCGGATCAGAAGATGAAATCGGCATTGGTAAAGGCCGACACGGCCAAAGATGCCCCGTTCGCGCTGAAAATATCCAAGGTATTGCCGCCAAAGCTGATCTGCGCCCCGGTCGCGGTCGGGGTGATCAGCAGCGCCGAGGTGTCATAAATCCGCCCCCATCCCGACAGATCGATCCGGTCACTGCCATTTTCAAAATCCGCGATCACATCGGCCGAGGTATCGGCGCAGAAAACAAAGACATCTGCGCCGGACCCGCCGGTCAGATTGTCCTTGCCGGTGCCATCGTGCAGAAAATCATCGCCGCCGCCGCCCGACAGGCTGTCAGTCCCGTCGCGCCCCCAGATCCGGTCATCCAAGGCGCTGCCACTGGTGTTGTTGTTGACCGCCACCACCAACGCCCCCAGATCGCTGAAATCGCTGGTGAAAACCTGCAAACGGTCCCCGGCCTCTTCGGTCACATAGATCGTCTCCGTGTCGCCGTTCACCGCCGTGTCGATCGACGCGATATTGCCCATGCCCTGCCCGGTTTCAAACGCCACCGCCGAGATCAGTGCCAAAGTTCCGCCCGGCAGCACCTCACATGTCGTCAACCCGGCGTCCGATCCGCCGGCGATCACAAAGACCCGGCCGTTCACCTCGAACACATCCAAGGCCGAGGCACCTTCAAACCGCGTCGCCTGATCATCGACCAGATGATCGGTCTGAAACAGGC
>JANNBI010000469.1:0-23612 GCA_031385345.1 Paracoccaceae bacterium
CGCACGCGGGATGTTTTCACCACGATGCTGGCCGCCTATGACGCGGGGATCTACATCATTGATCCGCCACGCGGCGACCGCTGTGACCCCTCGGGCTATGACCCCGCGCTGGAGGCGATCGTTGCGGCGCAGGCGGACACCGGGAAAATTGCGCTGCCGGTGGCGTCGATGGCCGAAAACTTTGACGAGGCCTTGGCGATGCGACTGATGGACCGTGGGGTTTGCACGCTGATGGGGTTGGAAACCGCTTTGGCGGCGGTGAAGGCGGCGCAGGTTGTGCCGGGCACGCCGGGGTGGCGCCCCGTGGTGGCCCTGCCGCCGCGCGAGGCAGAAATGTTGAGCGAGGCACAGGCAAAGGCCTTGTTGGCCGGGGCCGGGGTGGCGGTGCCGCGCGCGGTTTTTGGCACCGATTTGGCACAGGTTGCAGCGCTTGCCGACAGTTTGACACCGCCCTTTGCCCTGAAAGGCATGGGGTTTGCCCATAAGACCGAGGCTGGGGCGGTGCGGCTGGGGGTAAACGCCGTTCAGGGTCAGGCCGAAATGGCCGGAGCCACGGGGTATCTGCTGGAGGAAATGGTGACAGGTGCTGTGGCCGAGATCCTGTTGGGTCTGCGGCGCGATCCGATCTACGGCATCAGTCTGACGCTGGGCATGGGTGGGGTCACAGCCGAGGTTCTGGCCGATACGGTGACGCTGATCCTGCCGGTGACCGAAGCGGAAGTTTTGACAGCGATGCAGGGTCTGCGGTTGTGGCCGCTGTTGGACGGCTATCGTGGGCGGGCGCGGGCCGATATGGCGGCCGTGGCCGCGATGGCAGTGCGGCTGGGCGGTCTGATGTTGGCCGACCAAAGCCTTGAAGAAATTGAGATTAACCCGATCCTTGTGCGGCCTGAAGGGGCCGTTGCGGTCGATGCATTGATCAGGAAGGTGTGACGATGGACATGCGGATGGTGACAGAGGGGCCGGTCCTGACCCGGCGCGAGGGGGCCATTCTGGAGGTGACGCTGTCGCGCGGCAAGGCCAATGCGATTGATCTGGCCACCAGCCGGATCATGGGCCTGACCTTCCGCGCCTTTCGCGATGACGACAGCCTGCGGATCTGCATCCTGCGGGCCGCGGGCGAGAAGTTTTTTTGCCCCGGCTGGGACTTGAAGGCGGCGGCGGACGGCGATGCAGTGGACGGCGATTACGGCGTGGGTGGCTTTGGCGGCTTGCAGGAATTGCCGAACCTGAACAAACCCGTGATCGCGGCGGTGAACGGAATTTGCTGCGGCGGCGGGTTGGAGCTGGCGCTGAGCGCCGATCTGATCTTATGTTCCACGAACGCGACCTTTGCCCTGCCGGAAATCCGGTCAGGCACCGTGGCCGATGCGGCCAGCGTCAAATTGCCCAAGCGCATTCCCTATCATGTCGCGATGGACCTGCTGCTGACCGGCCGCTGGTTTGACGCGACCGAGGCGCATCGCTGGGGGATCGTCAAGGAAATCTGTGCGCCGGGGGAACTGCTGGCCAAGGCATGGGATCTGGCAAGGCTCTTGGAATCCGGGCCGCCTTTGGTCTATGCTGCCATCAAGGAAGTGGTGCGCGAGGCCGAGGATATGCGGTTTCAGGACGCGCTTAACCGCATTACCAAGCGGCAGTTGCCGACGGTGGACCGGCTGTATTCTTCTGAAGATCAGCTGGAAGGCGCGCGCGCTTTTGCTGAAAAACGCGATCCGGTCTGGAAGGGAAAGTAGGGAGCATCATGAAGATCATTGTTATCGGGGCGGAAGGCGACGTTGGCAAATCGGTCTGCAAGGCGCTGGCGCGGCACGATCTGATCCACGCAGGTCGCAATTCGGGCGATATCCGCGTGGATATCAGCGACCGAGCTTCGATTGAGGCGATGTACAAGACCGTGGGTCGTGTCGATGCAGTGGTCTCGGCGGCAGGGTCTGTGCATTTTGCGCCGCTGAAGGACTTTACCGAGGATCAGATGATGTTGGGTTTGCGCAACAAGGTGATGGGGCAAATCAACCTCGTTCTGGTCGGGATGGACCATGTTGCTGACGGGGGGTCGTTCACGCTGACTTCAGGTGTGTTAAACCGCGACCCCATCTTGCAAGGAAGCGGGGCCGCCGTGGCAAACGGGGCGCTTGACGGCTTTGTGCGCAGCGCTGCGAACGAAATGCCGCGTGGATTGCGCGTCAACGTGGTGAGTCCGGGGATGCTGGACACTTCGGCCGGCCGGTACGGCGACTGGTTTGCGGGCCATGTTCCGGTGCCGTCGGAGCGTGTCGGCTTGGCCTATCGCAAAAGCGTTGAAGGTGCGCTGACGGGCAACGTTTTCATCGTCGAGTGATCCAAGGGGCGAAAGCCTGCACCGCCCTGCCCAATCGAAGAGCGGTTGCGACATAGCGTGTCGCTGATCGGTCAGCTTGCACGGCTGGCTTGGCTAGGGTCGCGGAAATGCGCGGAGGCCCTGATGCACGACACCGATTATATCATTGTGGGCGCAGGCTCTGCCGGGTCGGTCGTGGCCAACCGGCTGACCGAAAATGGCAAGCACAGGGTTGTCCTGCTGGAAGCGGGCGGCACGGACCGGCGGTTTTATGTCAACCTGCCCTTGGGCTATGGCAAGCTGTTCTATGACCCGGCCGTCAACTGGATGTATAAAACTGAGCCTGATCCGGGCTTGGCGGGCCAGCAGGACCATTGGCCAAGGGGCAAGATCCTGGGCGGATCTTCCAGCATCAACGCCATGGTCTGGATCCGCGGACACCGTGCGGATTATGACGAATGGGGGGCAGAAAATCCCGGCTGGGGCTGGGAGGAGTGTCTGCGCGCCTACCGCGAGATTGAGGATACCGAAGCTGGCGGCGATGAGTATCGCGGCAAGGGCGGGCCATTGTTCATCAGCGAAAACCGCAAGGGCCTGCATCCGTTGGTGCCCGATTACATCGCGGCCTGTGGTCAGGCCGGTCTGCCGCCCAACCGCGATTTCAATGGCGCGACGCAGGAAGGTGCCGGCATCTATCAGATGACGATCAAGGGCGCGCGCCGCAATTCCACGGCGCGGGCCTTTCTGCGCCCGGCGATGAAGCGCCCGAACCTGAAGGTGATCACCGAAGCGCAGGTGACGCGGGTGATTATGGACGGGCGGCGCGCGGTGGGGGTGGACTATGTGCAGAATGGGCAAAGCCATAGCCTGCGCTGTAATGCCGAGGTGATCCTGGCGGGCGGGGCAATCAATTCCCCGCAGGTGCTGCAACTGTCGGGGATCGGGCCGGGGGCGCTGTTGGCCGGGCTGGACCTGCCGGTGGTGCTGGACAATGCCAATGTCGGAAACCATCTGAGCGATCATCAGGGGATCAACTATACCTGGGACATGAAGGTGCCGACCTATAACGATCTGCTGCGCCCTTGGTGGGGCAAGCTGTTGGTAGGGATGCAATATGTGTTTACCGGAGGCGGACCCCTGGCCAAGTCGATCAACCACGGCGGCGGGTTTTTCCGCACCAGCGCAGATCTGGACCGTCCGAACATGCAGCTGTATTTTCAGGCCTTTTCAACCCTGCTGCCGCGCGCCGGGGAACGGCCCTTGCTGACGCCTGACCCGTTTTCGGGCCTGTCGATCGGCTTGTCGAACTGCCGGCCGACCTCTCGGGGTCATATCCGCCTGCGCTCCACCGATCCGCTGATGCATCCGGCCATCACCGTCAATGCGTTGTCCACCGATCATGACGTGACCGAAATGCTGGCGGCGGTGAAGTTTCTGCGCCATATCGCGGCGCAACCGGCGCTGGCCCCGCTGATCAAAGCCGAATTGCGCCCCGGACCGCAGGTGCAAAGCGACGAGGCGCTGATCGCGGATTTCCGGCAAAGGTCCGGCACGGTCTATCATCCCAGTTGCACCGCGCGGATGGGGCAAAGCGCCGAGACGTCGGTGGTGGATGCCCGCTGCCGGGTGCACGGCATCGCGGGTCTGCGGGTGATCGACGCCAGCGCCTTCCCCAATCTGATCGCGGGCAATACCAATGCCCCGGCGATCCTGATGGGCTGGAAGGGCGCGCAGATGGTGCTGGACGACGCGCGGTAACCCTGACCAAAAGCGGTCGCTGCGGGCATTGAGCCCTTATCGACCGCGTTGCCACGGAATGAGATTCATCGTCCGGACCGCGTCAAAAAGAGCCTCCGGCGGGGATATTTGGATCAACGTGAATGCGCCTTCAATGTGGTTCAAATATCCACACACCCGGCTTCACCTGCGGTGCCGAAGTCAGATGGCTGTGAGGTTTGGCCATGGCTCCTCTGATCCCTCACTCGCCACGCGGAAAGCGTTTGCTGTCTTCAAGAATGTTCAGGTCCATGTGGTTGCGCATATAGCGTTCCGAGGCAGCGCGTAGGGGTTGGTAATCCCAGGGGAAATAAGCGCCATTGCGCAGCGCCTCGTACACCACCCAGCGGCGGGCCTGACTGGCGCGGACCTCAGCGTCATAGGCGGGCAGATCCCAGCGTTCATCGGCCATCAGCTGAAAATGGGCAAGGATTTCGGCGGCGCGGGGATCGGTGGCAAGGTTCACCCGTTCTTCCGGATCGCCCGCCAGATCGTAAAGCTGATCCGGGTCGGCGGGGCAGCGGATGTATTTCCACGCCCCGTCGCGCAGCGCGATCATCGGCGTGATGGAGCCTTCGGCGGCATATTCCATCGCCACCGGCGCGGTCCGCCGATCACCCCGCATTTGCGGGACCAGTGTTTGACCGTCAGTCCAGGGCATGATTTCCGCCATCGAGATCCCGGCCAGATCGCAGAGCGTCGGCAGAACGTCGATGGTCGAGACGGGGTCGCTGACCAGACCGGGGGCCATGCCGGGGGCAGATATCATCAGCGGCACGCGGGCGGCGCCTTCGAAGAAGTTCATCTTGAACCACAAGCCGCGACGGCCCAACATCTCTCCGTGATCGGATACAAACAGGATGATCGCCTCTTGGCGGGTGGCGGCCAGCACGTCCAGAACCTCTCCGATCTTGTCATCGACATAGGAGATGTTGGCGAAATAGCCTTGGCGGGCGCGGCGGATATCGTTTGGTTGCACGTCAAGGCCCTGCCAGTCGCAGGCGTCCATCAGGCGTTTGGAATGCGGATCCTGATCGGCATAGGGAATGGGGTCGGGCGGGGTCAGTTCGGGGTGGTTTTCGTACAGATCCCAGTATTTGCGCCGCGCGACGAAGGGGTCATGCGGATGGGTGAAACTGACAGTCAGGCACCAGGGCCGGGGATCGGCCCCGCGCGACAGGTCATAAAGTTTCTGCGTGGCCTGATGCGCGACGTCGTCGTCATATTCCAACTGGTTGGTGATTTCTGCCACCCCTGCACCCGTGACCGAGCCAAGGTTGTGATACCACCAGTCGATCCTCTCCTCCGGTTTGCGGTAGTCGGGGGTCCAGCCGAAATCGGCGGGGTAGATGTCGGTGGTCAGGCGCTGTTCAAACCCGTGCATCTGGTCGGGGCCGACGAAATGCATCTTGCCCGAAAGTGCTGTCTGATAGCCCGCGCGGCGCAGGTGATGGGCATAGGTCGGGATGTCCGAGGCAAATTCGGCCGCATTGTCATAGACCCGCGTGCGGCGCGGCAACTGGCCCGACATGAAGGCGGCGCGGGCGGGCGCACAGAGCGGCGAGCCGGTGTAGCTGTTGGCAAAGCGGGTGGAGGCGGCGGCAAGGCGGCGCAGGTTGGGCGTGTGCAGAAACTCTGCCGGGCCGTCGGGAAACAGGGTGCCGGTCAGCTGATCAACCATCAGGATCAGGATATTGGGCTTGGACATTCGGGCCTCGCTTCGGATTTGTGCCAGCATAGGGGGGGCTTGGGGGTTGGGACAGGGCAAAAGGCGACGCTTTGGGATGCGATACCGCAGGGGGGGGCTGATCAGCGCGGCAGGACCATGAGCGTCTGACCTGCCCGACCGTGATCGTAAGGCGCGCCCGTACATCCCGACTTTATGTCCGTCGGCTGCGGTGACCCTTGGGCCGAGCCGCGCCCTGCGAAGCCCCATCCCGTTTATGTCGCTGACGGCTGGAAAGCGGCGAATTTTGGCGACGGCGCAGCGGGGTGCTGGTGCCGAATGGTGGCAGGCTTTTGGTGGACCGCAGATGAAAACCCGCACGACCTTTCCTTGTCAGATCACCGAAACCGAGGATATGGCGATCGTCCTGTCGGATGGGTGCCGGTTGTCGGCGCGGGTCTGGATGCCGGTGGATGCCACCGCCCGTCCGGTGCCGGCGGTGCTGGAATATATCCCCTACCGCAAGCGCGACGGCACCTTGCCGCGCGATGAGTTGATGCATCCCTATGTCGCCGGTCAAGGCTATGCCTGCGTTCGGGTGGACATGCGGGGCAGCGGCGACAGCGACGGGCTGATGACCGACGAATACACCGCGCAAGAGTTGAGCGACGCCTGCGAGGTCATCGCATGGTTGGCGGCGCAGGACTGGTGTTCGGGTGCGGTCGGGATGATGGGCAAAAGCTGGGGCGGGTTCAACTGTCTGCAAACCGCCTTTTTGCAGCCGCCGGCATTGAAGGCCGTGATCTCGGTCTGTGCGACGACGGATCGTTTCTCCTCGGACATCCATTTTCGCGGCGGGTGTTTGTTGGGGGAAAACTTTGGCTGGGGGGCGGTAATGCTGTCGTTTTCCAGTCGCCCGGCGGATCCGGCCTTGCGGGCCGATTGGCGGCAGGACTGGTTGGCGCGGCTGGAGGCGGAGCCTTGGCTGGCCCCGCGCTGGGCCGAGCAGCAAGAGAAATCCGCCTATTGGAAGCACGGGTCGGTGTCGGAAGATTACGCGCGGATGACGGTTCCGGTTCTGTCCTTTGGTGGCTGGGCGGACAATTACATGAATGCCGTCAGTGAGTTGGTGGAAAATGTTCCCGCCCCGGTCAAAGGCATTGTCGGGCCTTGGGTGCATCAATATCCGCATACTGCGGTGCCGGGTCCGGCCATCGGGTTTTTGCAACTGGCGCTGCGCTGGTGGGATCGCTGGTTGAAGGATGAGAAGAACGGGGCCGAAAGTGATCCGGCCTACCGCGCCTATATGCTGCATTCGGCGCCGCCTGATGCCAGCGCCAAACATCGCGCCGGGCATTGGGTGGCTGAGGGGGCGTGGCCCTCGGCCCGGGTGACGGGGCAGAGCCTGTATCTGAGGCAACCTGCCCCGGACGCCGGGGGCCGTCTGCCCCCGGACCCCCGAGGGTATTTGAGCCACATTGAAGGCGAGATGGCGCTGCGCATTGCCACGCCGCAGCACATGGGGATGCAGGCGGGAGAGTTTTTCCCGATGGGGTTGAATGCGGAAATGCCCGGGGATCAGCGCGGCGATGATGCGCTGTCGCTGTGTTTCGACGGCGCGCCTTTGGTCGAGGCGCTGGATCTGCTGGGCGCGGCGCGGCTGGTGCTGCGGCTGTCGTCGGACAGGCCTTTGGGCTTTGTCGTGGCGCGGTTGTGCGATGTCGGGCCGGACGGTGCCAGCACGCGCATCGCGCATGGCATGATGAATCTGTGCCACCGTGCCAGCATGGAGCATCCGCAGCCCATGGTTCCGGGTGAGGCGGTGGAGGTGACGGTGGCGATGGACCAGATGGCGTATCGTCTGGCGCCGGGGCATCGGTTGCGAGTGGCTTTGTCCAATGCCTATTGGCCCTTTGTTTGGCCCTCACCCGAGGCGGGGGTTTTGACGGTGACGGCGGGGCATCTGGACCTGCCGGTGCATCAGGGGTCGCAGTCCGAGTGGCAGCCACCAGAGCCGGAGGCGGCAACGCCCTGGGCGCACCGGGTTTTGCGCAAGGGATCCTCGGCGCGGCGGGTTGAAACCGATCTGATCACCGGACAGGTGGCGCTGATCTGCGAAGAGGACGGCGGGGATGTGGAAAACCTGAGCCACGGACTGATCAGCGGTGAGACGATGCGCGAATTATGGGCGATCCATCCCGACGATCCCCTGTGCGCCCGCGCGGTTCACAGTTGGGAACAGCGACTGTCGCGGGGAGATTGGCGGGTGCGCACCCTGGCCGAAGCAACGATGACCGCCACCGCAACCCATCTGGTCATGCGCGCGCGGTTGCGGGCCTACGAAGGTGATACGCTTGTTTTTGAACGGGAATTTGAGGACGAGGTGGCGCGGCGGTTCGTCTGAGACGGGTCCGAAACACGGTGGCAAAAAAACTGCTTTGCCCAAACCGGGAATCAGGTTTTATTGATTTCCAAGTCAAGAAAAAGGTCGCGGGGGACACCGGGACCATTACAGGGAGAAAAATATGTCGAATGACCTAAGCACTTTGGCCATGTTGGCCGCACGCAAGAACCTGAGCCGTCGGGAGTTCAACGGCATCGCAGCGGCCATGGGGGTGTCGGCGGCGCTGGCCTCCACCGTTTTTGCGACGGCCAGTCTGGCGCAAGAGCCGGTGAAGGGTGGCGTGCTTCGCGTTGGCATGCAGGGCGGGGAATCGACCAACACCCTTGACCCGGCGCTGGCGGCATCGGAAGTGCCTTTCATGATCTCGATGACCTGGGGAGAGACTCTGGTGGACGTGGGTCCGACCGGTGAGATCGAATACCGCGTCGCCGAAGCGATCGAAGCGAATGCCGATGCGACCGAATGGAAGTTCAAGATCCGGGCGGGCATCAAGTTTCACGATGGCAGCGATCTGACGCCGGATGACGTGGTGGCGACGCTGAAGCGGCACACGGATGAGAACTCTCAATCCGGCGCTTTGGGCATCGTGCAGGGCATCGCAGAGATGGCGGTGGATGGCGACATGGTGGTGCTGAAGCTTGCCTCTGGCAATGCCGACCTGCCCTTCCTGATGGCCGATTATCACCTGATCATTCAGCCCAAGGGCGGCGTTGATGCGCCGGCGGCGGGGATCGGATCGGGCCCCTACAAGGTGACGATCAACGAACCGGGCGTGCGCCATGTGTTCGAGCGGTTTGCCGACTATTGGGATACCTCGGTTGGCCATGCCGATCAGGTGGAAATCATCGTGATCAACGACAACACCGCGCGGACGGCGGCGATTCAGGCGGGTCAGGTCCATATGATCAACCGCGTCGATCCCAAGATCGTCGAATTGCTGGGCGGGGCTGCGGGCATCACCATTCAAAGTGCTGCGGGCCGTGGGCATTACGTGTTCATCATGCATGTCGACAAGCCGCCGTTTGACAACAACGACCTGCGCACGGCGCTGAAGCTGGCGATCAACCGTCAGGAAATGGTGGACAAGATCCTTGGCGGGTTTGGCACCATCGGCAATGACGTGCCGATCAACGCGGCCTATCCGTTGTTCGATGACAGCCTGCCGCAGCGCGAATACGATCCGGTGGCGGCGGCAGAGGCCTATAAGAAGTCGGGCCATGACGGCAGCCCGATCATTTTGCGGGCGGCGCCGGGGGCGTTTCCGGGGGCTGTCGATGCGGCCAACCTGTTTGCGGCCAGCGCCCAAGCGGCGGGCATTCCGCTGGAGGTCAAGCTGGAGCCTGATGACGGCTATTGGTCCAACGTCTGGAATGTGGAGCCGTTCTGCGCCAGCTATTGGGGCGGACGTCCGGTTCAGGACCAGATGTACTCGACAGCTTATTTGTCGACCGCTGACTGGAACGACACCAAGTTCAAGGACGCCCGGTTTGACGAGCTGTTGATCGCCGCACGGGCCGAGTTGGACGAAACCAAGCGTCGCGCGATGTATCACGAGATGGCTGTGATCCTGCATGACACCGGCGGTCTGATCTTGCCGATGTTCAACGATTTCGTTGAAGCGCGGCGCGAAGAGGTCGGCGGCTGGATCACCGATCCGAATGGCGAGTTGATGAACGGCAAAGCACTGGTCAAGTGCTGGCTGAACGCCTGAGACCGGGGCGCAGGTGCATCCCGTCCTGAAACTAGTGGTCCAGCGCGTTGCGCTGGGCCTGATCCTGCTGCTGGCAGTATCTTTGGTGATCTTTCTGGGCACCGAAGCCCTGCCGGGCGACACCGCCCAGCAAATTCTGGGCCAATCGGCCACGCCAGAAGCGCTGGCCAATCTGCGCGAAAAGCTGGGGTTGGATCAGCCACCGCTGACGCGGTATTTCGGCTGGCTTTGGGCCGCTTTGCACGGCGATCTTGGCAAAGCGCTGACCAATGGTGTCGATATTTCCCAAGCCATCGGGCAGCGGTTGGGCAATACCCTGTTTCTGGCAGGTTGTGCTGCGGTCATCTCGGTTCCGCTGGCGATCACGCTGGGGCTGGTGGCGGCGCGGTACAACGGGCGCTGGCCGGACAAATTGATTTCGGGCATCACGCTGACCACGATTTCCCTGCCGGAATTCGTGGCGGCCTATTTCGTGATTTATCTTTTGACGCAGGTTTTCCCGCTGTTTCAACCCGTCGCGATGGTGTTTCCGGGCATGGGGTTCTGGGAGAAGCTGAATGCCGTCGCCCTGCCGGTCATCGTGCTGGTGATGGTGGTCCTGGCCCATATGATGCGCATGACGCGGGCGGCGATCCTGAACGTCATGCAATCGGCCTATATTGAGACCGCCGAGTTGAAGGGCCTGTCCCCGATGCAGGTGATCTGGAGCCATGCCTTTCCCAACGCCGTCGCCCCCATCGTGTCGGTGGTGATCCTGAACCTTGCCTATCTGGTGGTCGGCGTTGTCGTGGTCGAGGTGGTCTTTGGCTATAACGCCCTTGGCCAATATCTGGTGGATCATGTGACCAAGCGCGATCTGCCGGTGGTGCAGGCCGTCGGTCTGATCTTTGCCGGGGTCTATATCGGGCTGAACATTCTGGCCGATGTGATTTCCATCGTGGCCAACCCGCGGCTGAGGCATCCGAAATGAGAATTCCGTTTTCCGCCCTGCTGGGGATTTTCCTGACCTCGGCCTTCGTCCTGTCCGCGATTTTCGCCCAGTTTCTGGCGCCCTATCCGATTGCCGAAGCTTCGGGCGGGGTCTGGGAAAGCCCCTCGGCCACGCATTGGCTGGGCACTGACACCATCGGGCGCGATATTTTCAGTCGCCTGATCTATGGCGGGCAGGTGACGATCTTTGTCGCCCTCGCCTCGTCCTTGCTGGCGTTTTCGACCGGGGCCTTCTTTGGCTTCATGGCGGCGGTCAAGGGCGGTTGGGTGGATCAGGTGATGTCGCGCATCGTCGATCTGATCATGGCGATCCCGTCCCTGATCGTGGCTTTGGTGGTGCTGTCGGTGCTGCCGTTGAATCTGACTGTCCTTATTCTGGTCATCGGATTGTTGGACAGCACGCGGGTGTTCCGCCTGTCGCGCGCCGTGGCGATGGACATTGCGGTGATGGATTACGTCGAGGCCGCCAAACTGCGCGGCGAGCGGCAGACCTGGGTCATCTTCCGGGAAATCCTGCCCAATGCCCTGTCGCCGCTGGTGGCCGAATTCGGCCTGCGGTTCATTTTTGCGGTGCTGTTCATCTCGACCCTGTCGTTCCTTGGACTGGGCATTCAGCCGCCGCTGGCGGATTGGGGCGGTATGGTAAAGGAAAACAAGGACGGGCTGATCTATGGCAAATCCGCCGCCCTGATGCCCGCCATGGCCATCGCGGCGCTGGCGATTTCGGTTAACCTTGTGGCGGACTGGGTGCTGTCGCGCACGACCAGCCTGAAAGGGGGCCGTGGTGCCTGAACCCTTGCTCAGCTTTACCGATCTGCGGATCGAAGCCACCTCTTACCCGCCCGGAGAGGCGCCCCGTCATATCGTGCTGGTCGAAGGCGTGTCGGTGTCGGTCGAAAAGGGCAAGGTGCTGGGCCTGATCGGGGAATCGGGCGCGGGCAAATCCACAATAGGTCTGTCGGCCATGGCCTATGGCCGGGGTGGGGTGCGGCTGACCGGGGGCACGATCACGCTGAACGGCCGCGACATCCGGCTGGCCGATGCGCAGGCGTTGCGCGCCCTTAGGGGCCGCGAAGTGACCTATGTCAGCCAATCCGCCGCGGCCAGTTTCAACCCGGCCAAGCGGCTGATGGAGCAGGTGATCGAAACCTCGGTCAGCCACGGCCTGATGCGCAAGGCCGAGGCTGAAGCGCGGGCGGTGAATCTGTTCGCGCAGCTGGGCCTGCCCAATCCCGAAAGCTTTGGCACCCGTTATCCGCATCAGGTTTCGGGCGGGCAGTTGCAGCGCGCCATGACCGCGATGGCCTTGTGCCCCAAACCCGATCTGGTGATCTTTGACGAACCGACCACCGCGCTGGACGTGACCACCCAGATCGAGGTGCTGGCAGCGATCAAGAAGGCGATCGTCGATACCGGGGTGGCAGCCTTGTACATCACGCATGATCTGGCGGTCGTGGCGCAGGTGGCCGATCATATTCTGGTGCTGCGCGGCGGAAAGAAGGTGGAATACGGCACCACCGATCAGATCATCAATTCCCCGCAGGAAGACTATACGCGGGCGCTGGTGTCCGTCCGGTCCATCGACCACGAAGAAAAAGCGCAAAATGCCCCGGTGCTGTCGGTGGCCAATGTGACGGCGCGCTACCGGGGCACGAATTTTGACGTGCTGAAGAACGTGACGGTCGATCTGGCGCCAGGGCAGACCCTGGCGGTGGTGGGCGAAAGCGGGTCGGGCAAATCGACACTGGCGCGGGTGATCACCGGGCTTTTGCCACCGACCCAAGGCCGTATCACCTTTGCCGGGCGCGCCCTGTCGGGCGATCTGGCGGGCCGCAGCAAGGACGATCTGCGCGAATTGCAGATGATCTATCAGATGGCCGACACCGCGATGAACCCGCGCCAGACCGTCGGCACGATCATCGGGCGGCCGTTGGAGTTCTACTTTGGCCTGAAGGGCGAGGCGAAGCGCAAGCGGATTCAGGATCTGCTGGATCAGATCGAAATGGGCAAAGGCTATGCCGACCGTTATCCGGCCGAACTGTCCGGTGGGCAAAAACAACGGGTCTGCATCGCGCGCGCGCTGGCGGCGCAGCCAAAGCTGATCATCTGCGATGAGGTCACCTCGGCCCTTGATCCCCTTGTGGCGGACGGCATCCTGAAACTGCTTCTGAACCTGCAAGCCGAGGCGGGCGTCGCCTATCTGTTCATCACCCATGACATCGCCACGGTGCGCGCGATTGCCGACCGGATCGCAGTGATGTTCAAAGGGCAGGTGGTGCGCTATGGCCAGAAGTCCGATGTGCTGGCCCCGCCCTTTGATGACTACACCGATTTGCTGCTGTCCTCGGTCCCCGAAATGAAACTCGGCTGGCTGGAACAGGTGATCGCCACCCGCAAGATGGATGCAGCCGGCAACTGACCCGGCGCCTTCACTGTGGAAAAAATATCCCCGCCGGAGGCTCTTTTACCTGATGAGGACGCCATGACGAACGGCCGAAAACTGCTGCTGATCCTGCTGGACGGCGTGCCCTACCGCAATTGGCGGCGGCTGTTCGGCAATCTGGAAGGCTGGGTCGCCTCGGGCGAGGCGCGGGTGTGGAAAATGCGGTCGGTCCTGCCGTCGACAAGCGCCACCTGCTATGCCTCGATCCATACCGGGGTGCCGCCGCAGGTGCATCAGATCTGGGGCAATTCCCGGCGCCGCCGGCTGGAGTTTCCGGATGTGTTTTCCGAGGTGACCAAAGCCGGGGGCAAGACCGGGGCGGTGACCCACAGCTTTTGGTCCGAATTTTTCAACCGCCACCCTTTCGATCCTGTCACCGATCTGGACTATGACGAACCGCAGGGGCCGATCACCCATGGCCGGTTTCACACCATGACCGGGGATTCGCGGTACAATCAGGCGACCCCGTCCGACCCTGATCTGTTCGCCACCCTGACCATGTTGGCCGAACGGAGGGGCATCGATTATGGCATTTTGCACACCTGCACTCTGGACAGTCTGGGGCATCGGTTTTTCCACGACTGCGAGGAAATGGACGATGCCTGCTACCGCATCGACGAACAACTGGCCCCCTTCATCGCCCGCTGGCGCAAGGCGGGCTATGAGGTGATTGTGACCGCCGATCATGGTCAGGATGCGCGCGGCCATCATGGCGGCGCGGGCGATTTGCAGCAGGATTTCGCCTTTTACTACTTTGGCGAGGCTGTCATGCCGGACGCTGATGTGGTGCTGGACCAACTGGCGCTGGCGCCGTCCATCCTGACGCGCTTGGGTGTTGCGGTGCCGCCCACGATGAAAACCAAACCCTTCTTCGCGGCCTAGCGCGCCCGCCCCCGACAAGATTGCAACTAAGGGTGCGGATCAGGCGGCGTAGGTGCTGGCGCGGGAATCGAGGATCGCCTTGATCTCACGCAGTTGCAGATCGGCATAGGCGGGATAGGCCTCCCATTCCTGGGCGGTTTTTTCGGCCACGTCATCGGGCAGGACGCGCAGAGGCTGCCCGGTTTGCAGCGCGCGGATATAGGTTTCGGCAGCGCGTTCAAAATAGGTCAGGCGATTGAACGCCTCGGCCACGCTGCGGCCAAGGATCAGCACGCCGTGGTTGCCCATGATCATCGTGGTGATTTTGGGATTGTGCAGCATTTGGGCGCAGCGCGCGCCCTCGTCGCCAAAGGCCATGCCGCCGTAATGATCATCCACCACATGCCGGTCGAAAAACATCGCCGAGTTCTGGTCGATGGCGGGCAGGCGGCTGTCGGCCAACGCGGCCAGAACCGTGGCGTGCATGGAATGGACATGCATCACGCAGCGCGCATGGGGCAGGGCGCGGTGGATCGACCCGTGCAGACCCCAGGCCGTGGGATCGGGCGCGTCGGGGCGTGTCATGGTTTCAGGATCATTGGCGTCCAGTTCCAGCAGATCCGAGGCGCGGATGCGCGAAAAGTGCCGGCCATTGGGGTTGATCAAGAACCGAGAGCCTTCGGGATTGACCGCCAATGAGAAGTGGTTGGACACCGCCTCGTGCAGGTTCAGTTCGACCGTCCAGCGAAAGGCGGCGGCCATATCGACACGTTCAGCCCAGTGTGTGAGGTTCGGATGGGTCAGGTTGGGATGGGTCGGTGCGTTCATGGCGTCTCCTGTGATGGCCAGCGGTTTGCGGCCATGGCGGTGATGGTGTCGATGATCAGCGTGAAAGAGGCGGCGGCGCGCGGCACCATGACGCGCGCACGCAGATAGCCGTGGACCAGCCCTGTGGCATTGGACCAGACAGCCTGCCCCCCGGCGGCGGTAACCTTGGTGGCGTAGTGGCGGGCATCGTCGGCCAAGGGGTCACATTCGGCACTGATGGCAAGGGTCGGTGGCAGGTGGGTGAAATCTGGGTCACTTAGCGGTGTGACGGTCGGATCATCGGCAGGGGCCGTGGTGCCGTGCCGGATGTCCTTGTAAAACAACACATCTTGCAACGTCAGCATCGGGGCATTCGCATGGGTCTGGTAGGACCCGCTGGCCGGATCGCCGCCAAGTCCCGGATAGACCAGAACCTGCCCCAGGATCTGCACCGGAGTGCCGCGCAGGGCATGCGCGGCGGCGGCGGCCAGATTGGCCCCCGCCGAATCGCCCACCAGCACCAAGGGGCCGGAAAGGGCGCGCGCGACGGCGCAGGCATCGTCAAAGGCGGCGGGGTGCAGGTTTTCGGGTGACAATCGGTAGTCGGCGGCCACGACGGTCAGCCCGGTGCGGGCGCAAATCTCGGCGCAGATGTCGTCATGGCTGTTCAAACCGCCGACCACAAAGCCGCCGCCATGCAAATAAAGCACGGTGGCAGGGCCAGCGCCGGCATAAATCCGGCAGGGCACGCCGCCAATCACGCGGTCGGTGGTCGTGAGGCCCGGTGGATAGCCCTGAAAGAACTGCCGGCACATCGCATCATAGATCTGCCGCTGCCGATCAATCGAATACGTAGCAGTTTCCGGCGGATAAAAGGCATCCGTCTTGGCGATGAAGGCCCAGGTCGGGGCGTCGATGACGGTTTGGTAATCCAATGGCGGCACACTGTCAGTCGGAGGGGCTTGGGCCACAAGATCACTCCTTAAGGCGGCAGACAATCTGTCGAAACAGCTTGGACCAAATTTGTCATGTTTTGATCTGAATTTGGCCATTGTTAAGGACGAGGGTGGTCGGGCGAAGTTAAGAGGTAGTGTCATGCAAATTTTGAGAGTGATTGAGTCAGACGCAGCCACGCCGGTTGGGCTTTCCGTACGGACCATGGTTCTGACGGCGGGTGCATCGGATGCGGCAATCCAACGGATTGCCGGGTTGGGGTGCCAAATCGAACGCGAGGATGAACTGTTCTCGGCGTTGGACAAATTGCTGTGCGATCCGGCCGGGTACGGGTTGTTCATCATGGACGCGGATGCGTTCGGCGGGCTTGCCAGCGGACAGCGCGCCTATCGCCTTTTGGGCGAGGTGGCGCAAAAGGTGCCGATGATCATGTACAGCTCGGAATGCCGGGACCAGGTGTTCCCGCAGGGCCGCGAAAGCCCGACCATTCTGCGCTCGCCACTGACAGCCGTGTCGCTGCGGGTTGGTTTTGAACATGCGCTGCGCGCCCGGATTTCGCTTTACGCCTAAGCGACCGTAGATGGGATTGCGGAAACCCGCCTATCCGGCGAATCTGCAATGAAAAAGGGCGACAACCATCTCTGGTGCCGCCCTTTTCGTATGTCAGTCTGGCTGCGATTACTCGAGCGAGATGTTGATTGCCGATTCGCGGCCATCACGGCTGGCTTCGATGTCGAACGACACGGCCTGACCGTCTTTCAGACCACGAAGGCCTGCGCGCTCCAGCGCGGTGATGTGTACGAACACGTCCTTTTTGCCGCCTTCCGGGGCAATAAAGCCGAATCCTTTGGTTTCATTGAACCATTTCACAGTGCCCTTAGCCATTGTGAAGTCTCCTGTCGTTTTGCCGTCCGCGAAATTGCGACGGCCTGGCCTTGTCAGCTGTGGTCGAAGCTGATGCCGTAAACGGAACAGGGATCGAGGTAGTTAACATAGCCCGGGGACAATGCCCTTAATGCGGCCTGATAGCAAGCCAATTTGGCTTAGGCTGTCTGGGTCTGCTGTGGCGAGGCGATCCGGCGCAGCGAAATCACCGCGGCAAAGACCATCAAGGCGGCCAATCCGGCGACCGACCAGGTCATAAAAAACTGACCCAAAGTGGCTTGATTGACGATGTGGCCGACAACGGCGTAGGTCAATCCGATCCAACCTGAAATGATAACCATGATAACGGCCATTGGTGCCTCCCTTGCTGATGGGACCACAAAAGCGTTCGATTGGGGCGGGAATAGGGCGAATCTTCGGTTGTTTTTAGCAGGCCAGAAAATTTGCCCGAATCTTAGTCAGAAAGGTCAAGGCGCCGCAGATCTTCCAGCAAATTCAGCAGCTCATTCAGCTTTGTCGCGCCGAATTTTTGTTCAAGCCGGGTCAGAAGGGCGCCGCTTTGGGGTGCATGGGCGGCGATCAGGGCGCGGCCGGAATCGGTCAGGGTGACGATGGATTTGCGACGGTCCAGCGCGTCGGGATGCCGGGTCAGCAGACCTTCTTCCTCCATATTGCGCAGAATCCGGGTCAGGCTGGGCAGCAGAAGGCAGGCGGCTTCGGCAATGGCGGTCTGTTCCAGCGGGCCCTGTTCATCGACGACGCGCAGAACCCGCCACTTCTGCTCGTTGATGCCCGAACTCGCCAGCATATCGCGAATCGGTCCCATGACCCGTTCACGCGCCCGCAACAGCGCGATGGGAAGCGAGCGTTCGGTGCGGCGAAGTTTGGGAATCTGGTTGTCCATGCCGGACTTATTGCGCGAAACTTCGGGGGTCTCAAGCAAGAGCGTTGACATGGGATGTTTTATACTTAACAAAGCAAGTAATACGGAGGGGTGATGCCACATATCCACATCGACTATTCGCGCAACCTTGAGGCGCGGCTGGATCTGCCGGGCCTGCTGACCGCGCTGCGCGATGCCTTGGCGGCGACCGGGGTGTTTCCGTTGGCGGGGATCAGGGTGCGGGCGGTTGCGGTGGATCATGTGGTGATGGCCGATGGCGATCCAAAGCATGGGTTTCTAGACATCAGCCTGCGCATCGGGGCCGGGCGCGACATCCCAACCCAAACCCGCGTTCTGGATGGTGTTTTTGCGGCGGTGCAGGCATTTTGTGGCCCGGACATGGCGCGACGTTCCCTTATGCTGTCGATGGAGCTGCGCGAGATGGACGCCGGGCTGTCGCGCAAAGACTCCAGCATCCGTGACCATTTGCCGAAAGAGGGCCTATGACCGACCTTGCAACCCATACCGCGAAACTGGCCACCCATCTGGCACGCTATGCCGACACGGGGATAATGCACCTGATCGGGGGGGCGGATTTCGGCGGGGAGGACTGGTTTGAAACCCGCTCTCCGGTCGATGAAAGCCTGATCGCGCGGGTTGCCTTGGGGACGGCGGCGACGGTGGATGCGGCGGCCAAGGCGGCCAAGGCGGCGTTTCCGGCCTGGGCGGCGATGGAGGGTACGGCGCGCAAAGCCATCCTGCACCGCATCGCAGATCTGATCGAGGCGCGGGCCGAAGAAATTGCCCTGTGCGAATGCTGGGATACCGGGCAGGCGTGGCGGTTCATGTCGAAGGCGGCGCTGCGGGGGGCGGAAAACTTTCGCTTCTTCGCTGATCTGGCGCCCGGCGCGCGGGATGGGCAAAGCCTGCCGACCGCGACGCATTGGAATGTGACGACGCGCCATCCGATCGGCCCGGTGGGGGTGATCACGCCCTGGAACACGCCCTTCATGCTGTCCACCTGGAAGATCGCGCCGGCCCTTGCGGCGGGCTGTACGGTGGTTCACAAACCGGCCGAATTTTCGCCGCTGTCGGCCCGGATATTGGCCGAGATCTGCCAAGAGGCGGGGTTGCCGCCCGGCGTTCTGAACCTTGTGAACGGCATGGGCGAGGGGGCAGGCAAGGCGCTGACCGAGCATCCCGATATCAAGGCCATTGCCTTTGTCGGGGAAACCCGGACCGGGTCGATGATCATGAAGCAAGGCGCGGACACGCTGAAGCGGGTGCATTTCGAACTGGGCGGCAAGAACCCGGTCGTGGTGTTTGACGATGCCGATCTGGACCGGGCGCTGGATGCGGTGATTTTCATGATCTACAGTTTGAACGGGGAACGCTGCACTTCCTCCAGCCGGTTGCTGGTGCAGGCGGGCATTGCCGATGTTTTCCATCAGCGTCTGCAAGAGCGGGTGAATGCCATCAAGGTCGGTCATCCCTTGGACCCGAAAACCGAGGTCGGGCCGCTGATCCATCAGACGCATTTTGACAAGGTCATGACCTATGTCGGGATTGGCCGGGCCGAAGGGGCGGCGCTGGCGGCGGGCGGGGTCCGGGTTGGGCAGGCGGGCTGGTTCATCCGGCCGACGCTGTTCACCGGGGCAAAGCCGGAGATGCGGATTGCGCAGGAAGAGGTGTTCGGCCCCTTCCTGACCTCGATCACCTTCAAGGACGAAGCCGAGGCTTTGGCCATCGCCAATGGCGTGAATTACGGGCTGGCCGGATATGTCTGGACCAATGACCTGACCCGCGCCCTGCGGTTCAGCGCCGCGCTGGAGGCCGGGATGATCTGGGTCAATTCCGAAAATGTCCGCCATCTGCCGACGCCCTTTGGCGGGGTCAAATCCAGTGGCATCGGGCGCGACGGTGGGGATTGGTCGTTCGATTTCTATATGGAAACCAAAAACACCGCCATTGCAACCGGGGCGCACAAGATGCAGCGCCTTGGTCTATGATATTGATCTGAAGGGATAAACCATGCCGATTCCCCCGCCAAACCTGTCCCCGCCGTTCAACATCGTCCGTCTTAGCCATGTTGAATTGCACGTCACCGATCTGGCCTGGTCGCGCGGGTATTATGTGGACACGCTGGGACTGCAAGTCACGCATGAGGACAGCGCGTCCATCTATCTGCGCGCGTTGGAAGAGCGTGGGCATCACTGCATGATCCTGAAAAAGGCCGAAACGGGTCTGGTCGGGGTTCTGGGGTTCAAGGTCTGGGACGAAGGCGATCTGGACCGGGCGGCGTTCTGGTTCAAGGCCAAGGATCTGCCAGTGTCATGGATCGAGCGGCCCTTTATGGGAAGGGTGCTGCGCACGCGCGACCCTTTTGGCATTCCGCTGGAGTTCTATGCCAAGATGGACCGCCTGCCGCCGATTCATCAGCAGTACAAGCTGTACCGGGGCGTGAAACCTTTGCGGATCGACCATTTCAACATGTTCGCCGCCGATGTGGATGCCAGCGTGGCGTTTTACGCCGAGATGGGATTTCGCGTGACGGAATACACCGCCGATGACGAAACCGGGCGGACCTGGGCGGCCTGGATGCACCGCAAGGGCGGGGTGCATGACGTGGCCTTTACCAATGGCACCGGGCCGCGCCTGCATCACACGGCGTTCTGGGTGCCGACGCCCTTGAACATCATCGACCTGCTGGATCTGATGTCGACCACGGGCTATCTTGCCAATATCGAACGCGGCCCCGGTCGGCATGGCATCTCAAACGCGTTTTTCCTGTATATCCGCGACAACGATGGCCACCGGACCGAGATCTATTGCAGCGATTACCAGACCTGCGATCCGGACCTTGAACCGATCCGGTGGAGCCTGAAAGACCCGCAGCGCCAGACCCTGTGGGGGGCGCCGGCACCAAGGTCGTGGTTCGAACTGGGATCGCTGTTTGACGGGGCCAAGTTGGTGGACAGCGATCTGAAAGCGCAGCCGATCATTGCGCCCTAAGGGCTTCCGGGGGACAAAGCGGGGGTTTTCCACCCCCGCGACGGCGTTTTCAGGAAAACGCCGTCCGCCCCCGGAGGAATATTTCTGAACAGATGAATGGGGGGCCAAATGGACAGGCTTGCGACAGTTCGGGCAGGGGGCGCGCAGTTTTGGGGGGCGGTGATGGATGGCGGCTTCGTGGCCCTGTCGCCGGAATTTCCCCAGTGGCGAACGCTGACCGATGTGATCCGTGCCGGTGCCTTGGCGCATGTCCTGCGCGCCGCCGAGGGGCGGGCAGTGACGCATCCGGTAGGGGAATTTCACTGGGACATCCCCTTGCCTGATCCGGGCAAGATCATCTGCGTTGGGGTGAATTTTCCTGACCGCAATGCCGAATACAAGGATGGGCAGGAGGCGCCGGCGAACATGAGCCTGTTCATCCGCTTTGCCAGCAGTTTTGTCGGACACGGCGCGGGTTTGGTGCGACCGCCGGAAAGTGTGCAGCTGGATTATGAAGGCGAAATCGCTGTGGTGATCGGCAAGGCCGGGCGGCGGATCCCGCAGGCGCAGGCGCTGGACCATATTGCCGCCCTGACCCTGTGCAACGAAGGTACGATCCGCGACTGGGTGCGCCATGCGAAATTCAACGTGACGCAGGGCAAGAATTGGGACCGGTCCGGCGCTATGGGCCCTTGGCTGGTGCCGTTTGACGCGGCGGCGCAGATCGAGGATGTGACGCTGGTCACCCGCGTCAACGGCGAGATCCGCCAACAGGACCGCACGGGCCGGATGCTGTTCCCGGTGGCGCGGCAAATCGCCTATATCTCGACCTTTTGTACGCTTGAGCCGGGGGATATCATTGTGACCGGAACGCCAACCGGGGCGGGTGCGCGGTTTGATCCGCCGATCTGGTTGCGGCCCGGCGATGTGGTCGAGGTTGAAAGCCCCGGCATCGGCATCTTGCGCAACGGGGTGGTGGACGAATGACGCCGGATCAGATTGACGCCGAGGCCGAGGCGCTGTTTCAGGCCGAGGTGACGGGGCGGCAGCGGGGGTTGATCTCGCAGGCTTATCCGCAGGCAGGATTGGATCAGGCCTATGCGGTGCAGGCGGCCTTTGTGGCGCGAAAGCTCGCGGCGGGGCGGCGGGGGATCGGGTGGAAGATCGGCCTGACGTCGCGCGCGATGCAAGAGGCTTTGCAGATCACCACGCCGGATTCCGGGATCTTGCTGGACGACATGCTGTTTGCAGATGGGGCATTGGTGCCCAAGGGCAGGTTCATTCAGCCAAGAATCGAGGCCGAGATCGCCTTTGTCATGGCGGCGGATCTGGCCGGGGCCGGGGTCAGCCGCGCCGATGTGATCACGGCCACGGCGGCGGTCTGCCCAAGCCTTGAGATTTTGGATACGCGGATTTTGCGGGTTGACCCTGCCACGGGCAAGGCGCGGACGATTGTGGACACGATTTCGGACAATGCGGCCAATGCGGGCGTGGTTCTGGGATCGGCGCGGCACGCCCCGGGCGGCGATCTGCGCTGGATCGGGGCGATCCTGAAACGCGACGGTGTGGTTGAGGAAACCGGTCTGGGGGCCGGGGTTCTGGACGATCCGGTGCTGGGGATTGTCTGGTTGGTCCAGCGGCTTGCGCGCTATGGTCAAGGGCTGTCAAAAGGCGATATCGTCTTGTCAGGGTCGTTCATCCGCCCCGTCGAAGCGCCAGCCGGCAGCCGGTTTGAGGCTGATTTTGGCAGCTTTGGCCATGTTTCCATCGCTTTTGCCTGAGGGTCATATGCCTGTACCGGAAAATCTGCTGAAAAAACGAATGGCCGCTGGAGAGGTGGTTTATGGCGCCTGGCTGGGCATGGGCGAGGCCTATGCCGCGGAAATGGCTGCGACAGCGGGGTTCGACTGGCTGCTGATCGACGGCGAACATGCGCCCAATGACGTGCGGTCCTTGTCGGCGCAGGTGGCGGTGGTGCTGCCCAGCGCCTCGGCTGCGGTGGTGCGGCCGGTGAATGATGATCCGGCGCTGATCAAGCAGATGCTGGATATCGGTGTGCAGACGCTGTTGGTGCCGATGGTGGAAACCGCAGATCAGGCGCGGCGGATCGTGGCGGCAACGCGCTATGCGCCGCAGGGACTCCGGGGGGTGGGCGCGTCGCTGGCGCGGGCGTCGAAGTTCGGGCAGGTCAGCGATTATATCGCGACGGCGAACGCCCAGATTTGTCTGATCCTTCAGGTCGAAAGCCGGGCGGGGTTGGCGGCGCTGGACGAGATGTTGACGATCGACGGGGTGGACGGGCTGTTCATCGGGCCGTCGGATCTGGCTGCCGATATGGGTCATCCGGGCAATGCGGCGCATCCCGATGTGCGGGCGGCGGTGTTTGACGCGCTGCGCCGGATCCGGGCGGCGGGCAAGACGGCGGGGGTTTTGGCCACGGATGCGGGGTTCATTCAGGACTGCGTGACGGCGGGGGCGAATTTCGTCGGCGTCGGGATTGATGTACTGCTGTATGTCAACGCGATGCGCGATCTGGCCGCCAGCTATTCGGGTCGCAAATGACCGGGTTGGCCGACCGGGCCGCGGCGATTGCCCAAGCGATGACCGGGCAGCGCGATCTTTATGCCGTGCTGCGCGCGGGGTCGGTGGGGTTGGATGCGGCGGGGGCGGGCGATTTGCTGACCGCCTTGCATATAGCCCTGTCGGGGCAGCCCGAAGCCGGGCGACTGGCGGCGGTGGATCAAGCCTTTTTGTGCGCGGTAATCCGGGCCGGGGCAGGACTGTATCCGGTGGCGGGGGCAGAAGGCTTGGCGGACCGGTTGGGCGGCCTGACTGTCCATCCCGTGTTTCTGCCCGAAATTGTCGCCAGCCCGCATACCGCACTTCCCACGCGGGGAGAGCGGCCGAATATGCCGGCTTTT
>JANNBI010000396.1:0-2010 GCA_031385345.1 Paracoccaceae bacterium
CTGATCTTCGCGGGTCTGACAGCCTTTGATACCCAGACGATCAAGAACACCTACCTTGCCCATGCCCATGCCGGGGATGAGCAGTGGTTGGGCAAAGCCGCCATCATGGGTGCGCTGAGCCTGTATCTTGATTTCATCAACATGTTCATGTTCCTGCTGCAATTCCTGGGCAACCGCGAATAACCAGCACGGATCCCGACGCGACAAGGCCGGGGGAAACCCCGGCCTTTTGCTTTGGTTCACCGGCTGTGGTGCGCCCGGTTCAAGACATCCAGAACCGACAAAATGTTTGGGATCCACTGCGCGACCGGGGTCAGGAAAGCAGGAACTTTCTGCGCCCTTGCCGGGTTGTCGATCCACAGGAGGACCAAGCCATGACAAAACTAACCCGTGCCAAAGAAGTGAGCGACACGACGTTCACCGTGCAGGCCGAGGCGCAGAAGCATAAAATGGATGCGGCGGCCACCAAGCACGCCAACAAGATCCCCGGCAACACCGAGCCGAACGCCGGTGGCAAAAACCGCGAAGCGGGGGATCGCAAAGCCCGGCAAAATGACCGCGCCACGAACGGCGGGGAATGAAACCGGAGCAGCGGCCTCGGGCCCCTTTTCGGCCCGTGTGCTGTGCGGATCGGTCCTAAAGACCACAGCCAAGATCATGCGCTGATCTTCCGGCACTTGTCAGGGGAGCAACCCTATATCGCAGCACTCGCGCGACGTTAGCAGGCTGCCGTGTCGCTGCACCACCCTGACCCCGCAGGAGCGCGCCAACCACCATCCCCAAAACGAAAAACCGCGCCCAAACGGGGCGCGGCCTTTCAACACCAAAAGACGGCCAGATCTTACTTGATCTTGCCTTCCTTGTATTCGACATGCTCCCGCTTGACGGGGTCATATTTCTTGACCGACATCTTTTCGGTCATGGTGCGGGCATTCTTCTTGGTCACATAGAAGTGCCCGGTGCCCGCCGTGGAGTTCAAACGGATCTTGATCGTCACCGGCTTCGCCATTGTCGTATCTCCTGCAGCCCGGAACACTTGTGGTCCCGGTGAAATCTGTGTCCCGCCTTTTACGAATGGGGGCGGCAGAGTCAACAGCCAAACAGCAATCCCCGGGATCTAATTGCAAACCCGGCGCAGCAATCCGCCGGGAAACCCCTGCGGCCCCTGCCCCTAGTCCGGCAGGTCGTGGCTGGGCTTCTTGCCCGTGGGGGCCAGGTAGGGCCGGGTCACATCGCGCAGGCTGACATCCAGCGCCTCGACCTTCAGGCGCAGATCGGCACCGCCGGACAGATGCAGGCGCAGCCAGCCGCTGACCTCATCCAGCGCGTCAAAGGACAGGGCCAGCAGTTGCAGCGCCTGCGCGCCGTCAGTGCGGTCAATGCCCGCTGATTGCACCGCCTGCACCTCTTCGACCACCAGCAGGGCCTGTACCCGTTCATAGCCGCGCCCGGACAGGTCAGCGCGCGCCGCATCTTCCCAGCGAAACCGGTTCAGCCCCAGCGCAAACCGCCGCCGCCGGGCCGCATAGACCATCTGCCCCGGCGTCAGCACCGCATCCTGAACCAGTGTGGACAGGACCGCCAGATCATCGACCCCGCGCGCCAAAAGCCGCAACGGCGCCTCTTTGGCCCCATCTTCAAACCTTGCGTCGGTCATGCCGTGATCCGTTCGATCTGCGCGCCGCAGGCCCGCAGCTTTTCTTCAACCCGCTCATACCCGCGATCAAGGTGATAGACCCGGCTGACCACCGTTTCGCCTTCGGCCGCCAGCGCCGCAAGGATCAACGAGACAGAAGCCCGCAGATCCGTCGCCATCACCCGCGCGCCGCGCAGTTTTTCAACGCCGGTCACCGTGGCATGGCCGCCATGCACATCGATCTTGGCCCCCATACGGATCAGTTCGGGCGCATGCATGAAGCGGTTTTCAAAAATCTTCTCTTCCAGCACCGAGGTGCCGCTGGCGGTACACAGCAGCGCCATCATCTGCGCTTGCAGATCGGTCGGAAAGCC
>JANNBI010000422.1:0-15699 GCA_031385345.1 Paracoccaceae bacterium
GGCCGATTACACCGCGCTGATGCAACAAATGGAGGTGCGCAAGGCCGCCGCCGAATTGCGCGCGATCTGGGTCTTGGGCAATGAATACCTGCAAGCCGCCGCGCCTTGGACCGTGGTGAAAACCGACCCCGACCGCGCGCAGGCGATGATCCGGCTGGGGCTGAACCTGATCCGGGTCTATGCGGTCCTGTCCGCGCCCTTCATCCCCGATGCCGCCCAGACCATGATGGACGCGATGGGCACCGATGACTGGACATGGCCGGCCGATATGTCGGCGGCACTGCGGGTGCTGCCGGCGGGCCACGGATTTGCGGTGCCGGAAAACCTGTTCCGCAAGATCACCGATGAAGAGCGCGCCGACTGGCAGGTGCGGTTCGCGGGTCAGCGGGTCTGACTGCCAAGGGATGGCCGCGCAACCCCTCACCTCTCAGCCCCCCAGCTTTATAGCCAAGGGCGTCGCCCATATCGGCATCGACCGGGTGGGAGAGCCGCTGATGGTCACCTTCATCCTGCTGGCGAAATTCACCATGCTGGCGTTTTCGGCGGCGGTGGAGCCGTTGCGGATGGCCAATCAGCTGACCGGACAAGAGCTGTTTCGCTGGCAGGTGTTGACCGAGGATGGCGCGCCCATGGCCTGTTCCAACGGCTTGCAAGTGGTCGCCAATGGCGCCTGGGGCGGGACCATGCCCGAGGGCATGATCTTTGTCTGTTCCGGCGTCGAACCTGAAGGCAAGGCATCGGCCGCGCTGGCTGACTGGCCGCGGGCGCTGTGGCGGCGGGGCCGGGTGGTGGGCGGGCTGTGCACCGGGGCCTATGCGCTGGCGCGGGCGGGGATTCTGAAGGGCAAACGCTTTACCCTGCATTGGGAAAATATCGACGGCTTTGCTGAAAGCCATCCCGGTCTGGTGCCGGCACGGCAGGTCTTCACAATCGAGGACCGGGTGATGACCAGCGCCGGCGGAGTGGCCAGCGCCGATCTGATGTTGCAGATCATCCATGACCGGTACGGCGCGAAATTGTCGTTGGAAGTCATGAACATGTGCCTTCTGACCCAGCGCCGCGCGCCCGAGGATCACCAGACCGCCAGCCTTGCCGCGCGGCTGGGGACGCGGCATGACAAGTTGTTGCAGGCGGCGGCTTTCCTTGAGGCGCGGGTGGAGGAAGAATTTGACCTGGACGCCTGCGCCGCCCATCTGGACCTGTCGCGCCGCCAGATCGAACGGCTGTTCCACCGTCATCTCAACACCACGCCGGTGCGGTTCATGAACGATCTGCGCCTGCAACGTGGCCGCGCGCTACTGGGCGAGACGGATATGAAGGTGACCGAGGTGGCGGTGGCTTGTGGCTATGCCTCAACCTCGCATTTCTCAAAATCTTTCCGCAAGAAATACGGGGTATCGCCCTATCGGTTTTCGCATTTCGGCGGCGAGGCGGGCAAGGAAGCAGCGGATATTTAGGTCAAGATGAAACCCGGACCGTTGCCCATTCACCTTGGCGAAAATATCCTTGGGGGGTGAATTGGCCGCAGGCCAAGAGGGGGGCAAAGGGCCCCCGTTTTTCTTGCTCTGCCACGGGGATTGCCCTATCCGACACTGCACGTTCAAGGAGCCGCAAGATGCCTGTTCAGCTGATGACCACCGATGCCGGATTTGAGGCAAGCTTCGCCGCCCTTCTGGGGCAAAAGCGCGAGGACAGCCCGGATGTCGATGCCATCGTGGCGGGGATCATCGCGGATGTCCGGGCGCGCGGCGATGCTGCGGTGCTGGAGTTGACGGCAAAATTCGACCGGCTGAAGCTGACGGCGGCGGGCATGGCGTTTTCGCCCGAGGAGATTACGCGCGAAATTGCGACGGTGTCCGCCGAGGACCGCGCGGCACTGGAACTGGCGGCGACACGCATCCGCGCCTACCACGCGCGGCAGATGCCGGAAGATGCCCTGTGGCAGGACGAGGCCGGGGCGACGCTGGGCTGGCGCTGGACGCCGGTGTCAGCGGCGGGGCTTTATGTGCCGGGGGGGCTGGCGTCTTATCCATCGTCGGTTCTGATGAATGCCATTCCGGCCAAGGTGGCGGGGGTCAAGCGGCTGGTGGTGACCTGTCCGACGCCGGACGGGGTGGTCAATCCGCTGGTGCTGCTGGCCGCGCAGATTGCCGGGGTGGATACGGTTTACCGCATCGGGGGGGCGCAGGCGATTGCGGCGCTGGCCTATGGCACCGCGACCATCGCGGCGGTGGACAAGATCACCGGGCCGGGCAATGCCTTTGTCGCGGCGGCCAAGCGCCGGGTGTTTGGCCGGGTCGGGATCGACATGATCGCCGGGCCGTCCGAGATATTGGTGATTGCCGATGCGGCCAATGACCCGGACTGGATCGCGCTGGATCTGCTGTCGCAGGCGGAACATGACGCCTCGGCGCAGTCGATCCTAATCACCACGGATGCAGGGTTTGGCCGGGCGGTGACGGCGGCGGTGGCCAAGCGCCTTGAAACGCTGGAGCGGCGGGATATTGCCGGGGCGTCGTGGCGCGATTACGGCGCGGTGATTGTCGTGCGCGATCTGGCCGAGGCGGCGGCGCTGTCCAATCGCATCGCGCCGGAACATCTGGAACTTTGCGTCGCTGACCCCGAAGCCCTGTCGGCGCAGATCACCCATGCGGGGGCGATTTTTCTGGGGGCGTGGACTCCGGAAGCGATTGGCGATTACGTGGGCGGGCCGAACCATGTGCTGCCCACAGCGCGCTCGGCCCGGTTTTCAAGTGGATTGTCCGTGATGGATTTTGTGAAACGCACGACTTTGACGAAAATGACCCCCGGCGCACTGGCCGCGATCGGTCCGGCGGCGGCGCGGTTGGCGCGGTCCGAGGGGCTGGAGGCGCATGGCCTGTCGGTGACCGCGCGCTTGCAGCGCCTGAACGAGGCGGATCAATGAGCGACCGCATCTGCCAGATCGAGATTGACGACAAGGGTCTGGCGCGCGCCACGCCCGAGATAGATCAGGAACGCACCGTGGCGATTTTCGATCTGCTGGAGGACAATTCCTTTGGCCTGCCGCCGCGCGAGGGCCGTGCGCCGGTGCCGGGGCCGTATCGGTTGGGCTTAGCGATCCGTGAGGGGCGATTGGTGTTCACCGTCGCCACCGAGGCAGGCGCACCGGCTGGGGAGTTTCATTTGTCGCTGGGGCCGTTCCGGCAGGTGGTGAAGGATTATTTCCAGATCTGCGAAAGTTATTTCGAGGCGGTCAAACGCCTGCCCCCGGCGCGGATCGAGGCGATCGACATGGCCCGGCGCGGCATCCACAACGAGGGCGCGCGGGTGTTGCAGGAACGGCTGGAGGGCAAGGCGCTGGTCAACACCGACACCGCGCGGCGGCTGTTCACCCTGATCTGCGTGCTGCATTGGGGTTGACCATGTCCAAGCTGCCGCAGGCCGTGCTGTTTTGCTGCGATCACAATGCGGTCCGCTCTCCCATGGCGGAGGGGATGATGAAGAAATTCTACGGTCAGGCCTGCTATGTGCAATCGGCGGGCGTGACCAATGACATGGAGATCGACGGCTTTTCGGTCGCGGTCTGTGCCGAAATCGGGGTCGAACTGTCGCGGCACCGGTCGCGGTCCTTTGACGAAATGCGCGATATGGGCGATGATCTGGGGCAGTTCGATCTGATCGTGGCCCTGTCGGCGGTCAGTCAGAAGCGGGCGCTGGATCTGACCAAGGCCTACCACCTTGAGATGGTTTATTGGCCGATTCTGGACCCCACGGCGATTGGCGAAACGCGTGAGGCCAAGCTGGCCGCTTACCGGCAGGCGCGCGACCAGATCCGCAGCCGGATACTAGAGCGGTTCGGGCCGCCGGTCATCGGCTGACGGGGTTTAGCGCGGCAGGGGGGGCGGGGCGATGATTGCGGGATCCGGGTCTGTCGGGTTTGCGATCTGATCCGGCCTTTTCACGCTTTGACGGCGGCGGGGGGGCGTGGCAGGGTGCGCGGGCTGTCATAGCCCGAGGATTTTCATGCACCGTAGCGCCGCCGAAACCACGATCACCGCCTATTATGCCGCCTTCAATGCCGGGGATATCGCCGGGATGCTCGCCTGCCTGCATGACGATTTCGCCCATCACGTCAACGAGGGCGCGGTGCGGTTGGGCCGCGACGCCTTTGCCGAATTTTGCGCCCATATGGCCCAGACCTATGCCGAGGAGTTGCGCGAGATCGTCGTTATGGCCGATGCGGGTGGCGCGCGCGGGGCGGCGGAATTTATGGTGCATGGGCGCTATCTGAAAACCGACCCGGGCCTGCCAGAGGCGCGGGGACAGACCTATGTGCTGCCAGCGGGCGGGTTTTTCGCGTTGCAGGATGGCAAGATCACCCGCGTGACGACCTATTACAACATGGCCGACTGGATCCGGCAGGTCAGCGATGTTTGACGTTCGCGCGCTGACCGGACCAGAGTTAGAGGCGCAACTGGACGAAGTGGCGCGGCTGCGCATCGCGGTCTTTGCCGACTGGCCCTATCTGTACGATGGCACTTTGGCCTATGAGCGCGCGTATCTGAAAACCTACCGCGACAATCCCGGCGCCTTGTTGGTGGGGGCCTTTGTGGCGGGGGGGCTGGTGGGGGCGTCCACCTCTACCTTGATGGAGGATCATGCCGAGGCGTTTTCAGAACCCCTGCGCAAGATCGGGCTGCCGGTGTCCGAGATCCTGTATGGCGCGGAATCGGTGGTTTTGCCGCAATACCGGGGTCAGGGGCTGGGGCATCGGTTCTTTGATCTGCGCGAGGCCCATGCGGCGGCCCTCGGGCGACGCTATGTGGCGTTCTGCTCGGTCGTGCGGGGGGCGGATCACCCGATGCGGCCCGAGAGTTACCGCACCAATGATGCCTTCTGGCGCGGCCGTGGCTATGCGCCCTTGCCGGGGGTGTTGGCCGAGTTTTCGTGGAAGGATGTCGGGGACCGGGGCGATAGCGTGAAGCCTTTGCAATTCTGGATGCGCGCGCTTTGACCCCGCCCAAACGGGGCGAGGGCGGGTGGTAAAAGGCACCGTCGGTCAGTGACCGGCGGCGGCGGCGCGGCGGAACACCAGCGGCGCGCTGTCCTTCAGGCGGAACAGGCTGTCCAGCGTCGGAACCCCATCGATCAGGCGGGCCAGATTGGTTGCAGAGGTTTGCAACAATGCAGGATCGGCCCCCTTGGCCAGAAAATCTGACAGGCGCATCCCGATGCCGGATTGCTGGATGAATTCGGCATTGCCCTGTTCGTATTGCGAGATCGGGTCCAGAAACAGCACCGGGGTCTGCGCCAGATAGCTGTCAACCACCGTTGCGCCGCCCGGTTTCGACACGATGGCGCGCGAGCGGGCGATCACATCCAGCGCGCCGTGATGCGGCATGGGCGGCAGGATGCGGTAGCCGGTTTCGGTGACCTGTGCCAGACGGGCAAACTCGGTCGCGGCATCGGTGCCAAGGTCGATGTCAAAAAACAAAGCGGCGCGGGGCAGCAGATCGTCCTTTTCGGCCATAGCGCGGTCGCGCGGCAACAAGATGGCGGCGGGACCGGGAAGCTGGGTCAGGACCGCGCGGAAATCGCCCATTGCCCAGCCACCGCCATGGGTGACATAGGCGAATTCGCGCGCATCATAGGGCCGGATTTGCAGGCTGGGCGCAGAATAGCGGCAGGTCAGGCGGGCCGGATTGGCATCCACCGGATAGTTGATCGTCAGGGGCAGCGGGATAGAGGAGAAGTCCAGCAGATCCTCGCCCCCTGCGGTGATCGGGCGGCGGTCGGGATCGACATATTGCAGATCGACGCCGTGCAGAAGGTCGCCGACATGGCCGATCACCTCTTCCATGGTCGAAGGTTCAAAGAAGATCACCCGGCGCGGCGGGTTGATCAGCAACTCGGTCCGCAGGCGGCCAAGGGCGTCAGCGGCATATTCTGTCTTCCAGCGTTTTTGCACCGCCTCATCCGAATAATAAAGGGCGGAGTTTTTGGGGTCAGCCAGAAACCAGGCGCGCATGTCCTGCACGGTCTGGCGTCCGGCGGCGGTCAGCAGATCCTCGCGGTAGATCAGACGCGCGCCGCCCTTCAGCGCCTTGGCCAGAAGCAGGCATTGAATACGTACCCCATGCCCCACCCGCATTCCCACAATCAGCGTGTCGGGCAAAGGCTCCACCAGGATAGGTTGGGTCTGGGTCTGGTGGGCATAGCGCCCCGGTGAAGCCACCTGGGCAAGACGGTCGCGGGTCATCAGTTCCTCCATCTGTGAAAGCGGGGGCCGGACTGGGACACTCCGCACCCTATGGTTGAGCCTGCGCGCCTATGGAGCAAGGAATACTTAGTTAACATCCACAGGATTCACGCTGCGCAGGGGGGTTGAGGGGCCTGCCGTAGGGGCAAGGGCGGAAATCGGCCCGTTGCGGGCGGGCGGGCCGCGCAGATTCCCCTTGAAAACGCGAAGGGTTCGGCGCATATCGCGCCCAGAAAGCCCGTGCGTCGCGCGGGCCAACCCCTATCGGAGAGACCATGGCCAAGGAAGAAACCCTCGAATTCCCAGGTGTCGTAAAGGAACTTTTGCCGAACGCGACATTCAAGGTCGAGCTTGAGAATGGCCATGAACTGATCGCGACGATGGCGGGCAAGATGCGCAAGAACCGCATCCGGGTTCTGGCAGGCGACAAGGTGCAAGTGGCGATGACGCCCTATGACCTGTCGAAGGGCCGCATCAACTATCGTTTCAAATAGACGAACCCATGCGGTTCATTCTGGGATCAGGCAGCCCGCGCCGGAAGGAACTTCTGGCGCAGATCGGCATCGTGCCCGACGAGGTGCAGCCCCCCGACATCAACGAAGACCCCCGCAAAGCCGAATTGCCGCGCCCCTATTGCGCGCGGCTGGCACGGGAAAAGGCGCTGGCCGTGGTGGCCGGGGCCGACGATATCGTTCTGTGCGCCGATACGACGGTGGCCCTGGGGCGCCGCATTCTGGGCAAGCCGCGCGACGCCGGTGAGGCGGCCAAGTTCCTGACCGATCTGGGTGGGCGACGCCATCAGGTGATCACCGCCATCGCGGTGCGCCGGGGCGATCGGATCTGGACGCGGGAGTCGATTTCCGCGGTCAAGATGAAGCGGCTGTCGGACGCCGAGTTGAACGGCTATCTGGCCAGCGGTGAATGGCAGGGCAAGGCGGGCGGCTATGCCATTCAAGGGCTGGCCGGGGCCTTTGTTCCGTGGATTTCGGGGTCTTTCACCGGCATTGTCGGCCTGCCTTTGGCAGAGACCGCATCCCTTTTGCAGGCGGCGGGTTACCCGCTTTGGAGGCAGGCATGATTGGCCGCATCGTAATTCTGGACGATCTGAACGGCGCGCAGGCGGCCTGTCTGATCGTCGATGGCCAACTGGTCGAGGTTTCGGTTGATCCCGGCGGGGAAACTCCCCTGCCCGGCGCGATCTACCGGGCCGTCGCGGACCGGCCGATGAAGGGTCAGGGCGGCATGTTTGTGAAGATGCCGGCGGGCCAGTCGGGGTTTCTGCGCCAGACCGGCGGCATCGCGCCGGGGCAAAAGCTGCTGGTGCAGGTCACCGGTCCGGCCGAAGCGGGCAAGGCGCTGCCGGTCACCACACGCCTTTTGTTCAAATCGCGCTATGCCATCGTGACGCCCGGCGCGCCCGGGCAAAACGTGTCACGCGCCATAAGGGATGAAGATCAGCGCGCCTTTCTGATCGACCTTGCCGCCACCGCAATGACCGGCGCTGACGAGACTTTGGGCCTGATCCTGCGCTCGGCCTGTGCGGGGGCCGACCCCGAAGTGGTGATCGAAGATATCGCCGCCATGCGCAATCTGGCCGAGGCGGTTCTGGCCGATCTGAACGGCGGGCCGGAACTGTTGGTGGATGGTCCGGGCGCGCATGATCTGGCCTGCCGCGACTGGCTGGACCCCGATCCCGATGAATTTCTGACCGAACCGGGCGGCTTTGATACCCACGGTGTGCATGACGTGCTGGACGCCTTGTGCAGCCCGCGCGTCGCCCTGCCCTCTGGCGGGCATATGATGATCGAACCGACGCGCGCATTGGTGGCGGTGGATGTGAACACCGGGGCCGATACCTCTCCGGCCGCCGCGCTGAAGGCCAATATTGCCGCCGCGCGCGACCTGCCGCGCCAGATGCGGCTGCGCGGCTTGGGCGGTCAGATCGTGATCGACTTTGCCCCGGTGCCGAAAAAGGACCGCGCGGTACTGAATCAGGTGATCCGCGCGGCCTTTCGTCCCGAAGGGGCCGATGTGAATCTGGCCGGCTGGACGACGCTGGGCCTGTATGAAATCACCCGCCGCCGCGACCGTCTGCCCCTGGCCGAGGTGCTGGGCCAGGTCGCGCGATGACCTGTCCGATCTGCCACAAGCCCAGCGAGGCGGCGCATCGCCCTTTCTGCTCGCGCAGGTGTTCCGAGGTGGATCTGGGCCGCTGGCTGACCGGGGGCTATGTTCTGCCCGCGGCTGCCGAGGACGACGAAGGTCCGTCCGGTCCGGGGTCGGATGATGGCACCGAAGGCGGCGCCGCACGGCTGTCCGACAAGGGGTCGGACCGCTCGCATTAACGCCCCGCACCCCCCGCGCCCTTCTTGGCCAATGTCACAGCCAGTGTCACAAAAAATCGGCAAAACCCTCTGGACAGCCCTGCGGTGGTGACGTATCACCCGCCCACCAAACGGCCCCAAAGGCCGGACGGCCCCGGTGCCCAGATAGCTCAGTTGGTAGAGCAGCGGATTGAAAATCCGCGTGTCGGCGGTTCAATTCCGTCTCTGGGCACCACTTTTCAAAGCTAGATATGCAACGGTGCGCAGGCGGCGATTTTCCTGCGACGGACCTCGTTTGGCTGATTGCCGGGCGTCTTGCCAGCGCATCGCCCAATTGCCAGTACAACCTGACCCGGCCACCGCCTGCCACGCCATTCCTGCCATCTTCGGGGAATTTGGAGCGGGCGACGGGAATCGAACCCGTGTCTTTAGCTTGGAAGGCTAAGGTCTTACCATTACACAACGCCCGCGCTCGGGGATTAGATACCATCCCACAAGCGCAGGCTCAACCCCGACTCTTGGCCCATGTAGCCTCCTATCACGCTTCCGAACTCGTGGCCCCTCAAGCCGCCAAGGGCGCGATCAGCTGCGGCCCGCTGGCCCGGTTGGAATTGACCGCCACATCGACGCGGTGCATCCGCAGGGTGCCGGGCGGAGTGGCATGCATCAGGGGGGCGGCACCATGCCCGGCCTCGCCCAGCCACAGGGGCCAATCGGCGGGGTCAAGGATCACCGGCTCGCGGTCATGAATGCCCGCCATGCCCGGCCCCGCCTCGGTTGACACAATCGCGCAGGTCACCAGATCCCCCCAACGCTGCCACAGCCCGGCAAAGGCCATCGGCGCGCCGTCGTTCCGAGTGATGTAAAAGGGCAGCCGGGTTTTCGCCGGCCCCTCGGTCCATTCGTAAAACCCGGACGCGGGCAGGATGCAGCGCCGCGCCCGCACCGCCTCGCGGAAGGCGGGCTTCACCGCCACGGTGTCCGAACGGGCATTGATGATCAGCGGGCCGTCGGTGGGGGTCTTGTACCAGGACGGGATGAACCCCCAGCGCATCGCCTGCATCCGCCGCAGCCCGCTGTCCGAGGTGACGGCCGCGACCGGCGTCGTGGGGCAGATGTTGAACCTTGGACTGTCGGGCAGGTCATTGCCCATGACGGCATCAAACAGCGCCGCCAAAGCCTCGTTCGGATGGGTGATGGTGAAGCGCCCGCACATGGCGGCAGCATGGCCAAAGCGGTGGCAAAGGTCCAGCGCGCGCAGGCGTGGCGCCCGGCATGAACGCTCCAGACCTCGGTCTAAGACGTCCGGACGCGCCACTGCCCCTGCCCGCCTTCAATGTGGCTCAAATATTCCCGGGGGAGGTGCGGGGTTTGCCTTGGCAAATCCCCGCACGCGGGGGCAGCGCCCCCGCTTGGCCCCATAGGGCCAATCGTTACTGACCCAGAATGGTGATCCGCCCCTCAACCGCCGGGGCCACACTGCCCTGCTGTTCCAGCCAGGTCATCACGTCATTGGCCACCAGATTGCCGCCACCGGCATTGGTCACCACCCGGCCCCCGCCCAGCGCCGCGAAACCATCGCCGCCGCCAAGGATGTAATCATTGACTGCCACGGTATAGACAGTGTCCGCCGCCAGCGCCGCACCACCGACCATGACCTGCGACACCCGCGCCCCGGCCTCGGCGCTTGGGTCCACCACAAAAGTCAGGCCCGACACCTGCGGAAAGCGGCCCGCACCTTTTTCCACCTGACTGACGCCGTTTTCCAGCGCCAGAAGGATCTGGGTGCCCGGCAGTTCGGTCAGCACGGTCAGGTTGCCAAAGGGCAGTTCGGTCAGGATGTCGCGGCGGGTCAGTTTGACCCCGGCGTCATAGGTCCGGTCGCCCCGGATGCCGCCGCCGTTCATGATGGCGATCTGCGCCCCGGTGGCCCCGCGCATCGCATCGGTGATCAGGTTGCCCATCGTCGCCTCGCCGGCGCGCACCATGTTGCGGCGGCTGTCGATGGCGGTGGTGGTGGTGGCAATCTCGACATTCAGGGCCGCGTCCAGCTTGGCCGAATAGCTGTCGGCCAGCGCCGCACTTTCGGGGTCCGGCGTCACATTTGCGGTGTCGATGAAGCGGAAATTCGGCACCCATGTGATCGTGCGCTCGTCGTCCTTCATCCCGACCTCGACCATCAGGTCGATGGGCGACAGGAACCGCCCATCGACCGAGGTTTCGACATAGGCCGTCACCCCGTCATAGGACGTTGCATAGGAATGGTCATCGCCTGACAGGATCACATCAAAGGCATGGCTGGCGATCAGGGCACGGTCGTTTTCCATATTGGTCTGCACCAAACCGACGACGATATCCGCCCCGGCGTCACGCGCGTCCTTGGCGGCGGCGATGGCGCTGTCCACCGTTGGCGCAAATTTCAGCGATCCGGTTGACGATACCTCGGGCGAGGTGTCCTGCGCCACCGGGATCAGTGCCACCGCCAAGCCGCCGACCTGTTTCACCGTCACCCCGCCCAAGCCTTCTATCGCGGTTCCGTCGTCGTGGGTGATGTTGATCGCGGCCCAAGGATAGGCCGAGGCTTTCATCCGCTCAACGAACACATCCGGCCCGAAATCGAACTCGTGATTGCCCGGAACAGCCAGATCGAAGGGCACCAGATTGGTGAAATCAATGGTGTTTTGCCCCTGATCAAAGCCCGATTGCAAGGACGGCGACAGCATGTCGCCGTCAAACAGATACAGCGTGTTCGGGTTGGCGGCGCGTTCGGCCTTGGCCACAGCGTTCAGGCGGGCAAAACCGCCGCGCCCATCCTGTTCGGCATAGTTATAGACGTCGCCCACGCCCAGAAGGGTCAGTTTGACCGTCTCGGCCCATAAGGGCGCAGGAAGGGTGGACAGCGACAAAACGGCAGTCAGCGACAGGCTGCGAAAACGGGTCATGGGGCACCTCGATGAAATTTTCTGGGTCAAAAGGTCAGGCTGGACCTTCCGGGGGGGCGTGTCAAATCTTGCGGCACCAGTCTCGCCGCGATGGGCAACATTTGGATGACAGCGCGCCAGCGTCATTCTGGGCATTGACCACCCCCCCCGGTTTCCGGCATGAAACGGGCATGTTGATCTATAAAATCTTCCGACGCGCCGAGTGGGATGCGCTGAAAGCTGCGGGCCAGACCCTTGGCGCGCCGATTGATCTGGCCGATGGCTTTGTCCATTTCTCGGGTCCGACCCAAGTGGCTGAAACGGCGGCGAAATACTTTGCCGATATCAGCGATCTGGTGCTGGTGGCCTGCGAGGATTCGCGGCTGGGCGAGGCGCTGAAATGGGAGGCGTCGCGCGGCGACGCGCTGTTTCCGCATCTGTACCGCGCGCTGACTTTGGCCGATGTGGTCTGGGACAAATCCCTGCCTTTGGGCCTGTCAGGCCATATCTTCCCCGAGGGCGTGATTTGACCCTGACCGAAAAACTGGGGCTATGGGCCTTGCACAGGATCGACCCGGAACGCGCGCATGGCCTGTCGTTGCAGGCGCTGCGGCTGGGTCTGGCCCCTTTGCCGGGGCTGATCACCTCGCCCCGGTTGGCGTGTGAACTGGCGGGGATGGGGTTGGTCAATCCGGTCGGACTGGCGGCGGGGTACGACAAGAACGCGGTCGCGGTGGCGGCGCTGTGCCGGGCGGGCTTCGGCTTTGTCGAGGTCGGGGCAGCCACGCCGCGCGCCCAAGATGGCAACGCCGCCCCGCGCCTGTACCGCCTGACCGAGGACCGGGCCGCGATCAACCGCTTTGGCTTCAACAACGAAGGCGCGGCGGCGATTGCCCAGCGGCTGGCACAGCGTCCGGCGGGGCCGGTTCCTGTGGGTCTTAACCTTGGCGCGAACAAGGACAGCGCCGACCGCGCCGCCGATTTCGCGCAGGTTCTGGCGGTCTGCGGCCCGCATGTGGATTTCGCCACGGTCAATGTCAGCAGTCCCAACACCGAAAAGCTGCGCGATCTTCAGGGCCGCGCGGCACTGACGGCGCTTTTGGCACGGGTGATGGAAACCCGAGCCGGACTGGCGCGCAAGATCCCGGTCTTCCTGAAAATCGCCCCCGATCTGGGCACCGAGGAGATTGCCGAGATTGCCGAGGTCGCCTTGACCTCTGGCCTGTCGGGGATCATCGCCACCAACACCACGCTGTCGCGCGAAGGTTTGAAATCTGCAAATTCCAACCAGATGGGCGGGCTTTCGGGCGCACCATTGTTCGAAAAGTCCACGCGCATGCTGGCGCAATTGTCGCAGGCGACCGGGGGAAAACTGCCGCTGATCGGGGTCGGCGGCATTTCCAGTCCGGATCAGGCCTATCAGAAGATCCTCGCCGGGGCCTCGGCGGTGCAACTTTATACCGCAATGGTGTATGACGGGCTGTCGCTGGTGGCGCGCATCGCGCGGGGGCTGGACGCGCAGATGCAAAGCGCCGGGGTCGCCCGCGTGGCCGATGCCGTGGGCAACGGACGCGGGCGCTGGCTTTAGAACGCCTTGAAGGTCATCGTGGTCAGCGTGCGCTGGATATGCGGCACGTCGAACAGCTTTTCCGCCAGAAAATGCCCGACATCCTGATCTTCGGGGATATAGACCTTGGCGATCAGATCCCAGTCGCCGCTGGTTGAATACAACTCGCTGACCACCTCGCGGTCATAGATCGCCTCGGCAGCTTCATAGGTTTTGCCGGGGGAGCAGCGGAATTGAACGAACACGCAGCGCATGGGGGCCTCCATCTTTGCCCGCCATCGTAACCGGACCCGGTGCCAAGGGAAAGCCCGGCCAGATCAGGGCTTTTCGATAAATCGGCCCAGTTGCTGCATCTGCTGCGTGACCCCGCCCTTGCGACCCTCGACCGAATCGTGGCCGTCCAGATAGGCCCCCAGTTCGGTGATGCGCAGATGGGTGCCCCCGGCGTCAGGCGAAAATTCAAGGCAGGACACCGAGGAGGAAATCCGCACCGCGCCTTGGGTGATGGCATAGGCGGTCACGATGCGGCGGTCCGCAACGATATCGTCATAGCGGGTCACATCCTGATAGGGCACGGCGCCGGGGGGGCCAAAACGGATCACCGCCCCACCGCCCAGCCGAAAATCGAAGTGGTCGATGTCAAAGCGCCACCCGTCGGCGGGGGCGGCCCAAAGTTTCAACTCCTCCGCCACCGACCAGGCGCGGAACAGACGGTCCGGGGGGGCCGCAAACCGCCGCTCGACGGTGAAGGTGCCGTGGGAAATCGATAAACCGGTCATTTTTCGTCCTTTTCGGGTTGGGCAAGATAGCGTTCAAGCCGGGTCAACTGGCCTTCGACCAGCCGCCGCCGGTCGCTGATCCAAGCTTCGGCTTTGGTCATGGCGGCGGGGGACAGCGTGCAGGTCCGCACCCTGCCCCGCTTTTCGCTGTGCAAAAGTCCGGCCGTTTCCAGCACGGCGATATGCTGCATCACGGCGGGCAAGGATATCTTCAGCGGCGTCGCCAGATCGCTGACCGTCAGCGGGCCAGCCGCCAGCCGGTCGATCATGCTGCGGCGATGGCCGTCGGCAAGGGCGTGATACAGGTGGTCAAGGGCGGGGTCATTGTTCATCATCTGCTTAAGTAATTACAGCAGATCACTTAAGTCAATGATTAAGTATTGGCGGCGTGACAGGCGCCGGGCAAAGCGTCAGATCTCGGGCGTCGGTTCGGGTTCCAGACGCAGCGCTGTTGGCGTCACCGCCCGCAGATCGTCCACCGACAAGGGCGCTGCCGGGCGGCCCAGACGGTTGCGCACCACCCAGTACAACCGCTTTTCGGCGCGGGTGATCGCCACATAGACCAGCCGTTTCCACAAGGGCAGTCCGGCTTCGTTGCGGCCACTTTGGGCGGCGGCAAACAGATCGGGGGCGAAAACCTGCACCTCTTCCCATTGGCTGCCCTGCGCTTTGTGGATGGTGACCGCCGCGCCATGCAAAAACGCCGCCCCCATATGCGCGGCCGAGGGGATGAAGGGTTCTTCCTCATCCGGTTTTTCGATCTTGATGATCGAGGCGGCAGAAACCTGCGGGTCTTCGGCGCCGACGACATGCAGGCGGGCAAAGCCGTCCTTGGTGCCGGGGCCCAGATAGATTACCTGCGCGCCCTTGATCAGGCCGCGCGCTTCCAGATCGATGCGTTTCTTGCGGTGTTTCAGCGGCAGTTCGATCCCGTCGCAGATCAGCGGCTCACCGGGCAGCAGCGCATCCTCGGGCGCACCAAAGGCGCCGCGAAACGCCTGAATCAGCCGGATCCGCGTCGCGTTGCGCCAGACCAAAACCGGAGAGCGCGCCATCAGCGTCGATTCCACCCGTTCCGCCCAGACCACGCGGTCATCGCGGCGCGCGGCGTCCTGAATCATCGCTTCAAAATCCTCAAACCGCAGGCGGTCATCGGCAAGGGCATGGGCCAGATCAAGGATCGGGTTGCCTTCAGTCTGGCGGTGGATGCGGCTAAGGATCAGTTTGCGGCTGTCGCCAAAGGTGTCGAACACCATCTTGCCGGACTGGCCGACCGGGGCCAATTGCGCCGGATCGCCAAACAGCACCAGCGACGGGAAAATCTCGCGCAGATCGTCCAACTGGCGTTCGTCCAGCATCGAGGATTCGTCAACAAAGCCCACATCCAGCGGTTCTTCGCGGCGCTTCCATCCCTTTATGAAATCGCTGCCACGCAGACCCGCCGCCGCAAGCGCGCCGGGGATCGACGGCACCGTCGCATAAAAGGCAAAAGCCCGGTCCAGCGCCAGTTCGGTCAGCCCTTCGACCGCCGGGCGCTTGCCCTGCCCGGTCAGCCATTCTGCGATGCGTTCGTATTGCGGGTCATAGACGGGCGTGTACAGGATGCGGTGGATCGTGGTCGCCGGCACACCGCGCAACCGCAGCACCGAGGCGGCCTTGTTGGTCGGGGCGAGGATGGCAAGTGTGCGGCGATCCTTGCGCCGCCGCGCCTCGTAATCGCCCGAGACGATTTCGACCCCTGCCGTCTTCATCGCTTTGTAAAGGCTGGCCAAAAGCATGGTCTTGCCCGACCCCGCCTTGCCCACCACCGCCAGAACTGACGCTTTGCCCTCGACCATCGGCGTCATCAGCCCCTCGGCCAGATCAA